>JADYZQ010000071.1 GCA_020853015.1 Deltaproteobacteria bacterium | reverse complement strand
GCTGGAAAACTTCGGAATAGTCTCTCGACCGTGGGGGAGATATTTCTCTCGATCCACATGAGGAAATAATGCAATCTGATTGCAAAATTGTCAATATATTGATTTTATTAAATTTTAATAAAAAAGGCTGCCCCCGAGCGCCGGCAGCAGGAGATGATAGGTATTCTTAGGCGTGAAATTTAGGCGAGGTAAGAATCGGGGCTCTCGCGGCGTTCGTCCCGGCCCTCGCCGCCTTCGTGGTTCGAGCCGCCGCCCTGCGATCCTCCGCCGAAGCCCTGATGGCCGTCCTCGTCGACCGTGGTGGGTCCGTCGACGTGGTAGGTGCTGCGGCCGCTCAGGCCCATGGCCAAGGTGGCCAGCGGGGTCGGTCCGAGGCTGCTGGGGTTGGAGGTCAGGCCCTGCATGCCGGAGAGGCTGGTGAGCAGGGCGGGGACGAAGAAGGAAACCGCGTTCAATCCGAAGCCTTCGCGGGAGGCGCCTTCGGGAAGGGCGGAAGCGACATGGGCGACGCGCACCGGGGTGCCGCCTTCGGCGGGCACCGCGGACGCTAAGCCGGGGAGGTTCGCGGCGCCGTTTGCCAGGGCCGGGGCCTCGCCGCCGACCGGGGCGACTTCCGAGGCGGAGCCGCCTTCGCGGTTCAAGACGCGGCGGATGTCCTCGGCCAAGAGCGTCGCCACCGAGGTGGAGGTGCCGAAGAGGTTTCCGGTGAAGCCATTGAGCGGGAGCGCGTCCGCCAGGATGCGCAAGCGCAGCAGGTCTTCGAAGGTGCCGGCCGGGAGGCCCGCATTCCGTTGCACGAAACTCACGATCCCCTCGGTGGGAACGCCCTCCAGCGGGGTGCCGGCGGTGCGCTGCTCGATCATCGCCATGAGACGCTCGGCGACCGCCGGATTCGTCAAGACCGCGGAAGCGACCGCCGCAGGAGCCGCGGCGCCGGGCAGCAGGGAACCGAGGGTCGCCGCCATTGCGCCCGCTCCGCCTGGCACGAGGCTTAGCGCGCGAGCGCCGCCTTGGCCGACGGGCCCGAGGGAAGAACCGTTCGAAGGATCGGCCACCGGCGACGAAGAGCCGTTATTGCAAAGCGGGGCGATCTGCGACTGGCCTTGCATCCAATTGCGCAGGCCGGCGTTTTGGGGAGAGCGGTCGCGGGCCACCGAGACCAGCAGCTCGCGGGCCTCGGCATTGTCCGCGTCGCGGCGGGCCACGTCGGCGACCGTGGCCAGCAGGCCTTGCTGCAGGGTCCGGTCTTCGGGGTGGCTGAGGATGAAATGGCGCAGCGAGAGGGCGCCTTCGCGACGGGCCACCGGGTCGGAAGAACCCAGCTGGGCCAGCATCGGGATCAAATTTTCTTCTTTGGAGACGTAGCACTGGTTGAGCAGGCTGGGGTCGTTGGCCGCCGCGGCCGCCAGGGTCATCAATTGCTGGCGCGCGGTGGGGTTGCTGCGGCTCTCGCGGATCAATTCGATGATTTCGAGGGTCCTCGAGCCGCCGGCGCCGTCCGAAACGCGGATGCTGTCGTGCGGCGAGAGGTGCCGAGGGAGGCTGAGCGGACGGGAAAAGGAGTCGCCGCCGGAACTGGTCGCGGTCGAGGTCAGGTCGACGACCGGCTCGTCCGGCACGGAGACCGGGGCGCCCGGGTCGATGGAGATCCCGAGGTTAGGGTCCTCGTAGGAAGCAAAAGTGCTTGAATTTACTGGATTATTATCGAAATCTCCCACCGGAGGCTATTCCTTTCCCCCAAAACGATCTTCCTTGAGCCTAAGTATCGGGTCCTGAAGCCGGCCAGGTTGCTTTGCCGGGCATTTTTTTTTCTACCTAAAGCCTAAGGGGAAGCGCCCCCTTTGTCAGCAGGAGATTGCCTTAAAATAAAAAAAGGGCCCGCCGCCCCCGAGGCGGGCCCTCCCCTCTGGAAAGGCAGCGATCAGCCCTCGTTCCCGTTGTACTCGATCTTCGGGTACTCGGAGACCCAGGCCGGCCACTCCATCTTGTCGAAATTTCCGGCTGACTTCGTCCCGCGGCCGTCCCAGGCCATCGGTACCAGCTCCGGGGCCTCGTCCGGCAGGCGGGGGGCGTTCAGCTCGAAGGCCTGCGCCATCAGGTCGGCCTCCAGCGTGATGCCCTCGCCGTAGAGGGCGCCCAAGGCGGTCTCGACCTGGCCCTGGAAGGCGGCGATCTTTTCGTTCATGTCGAGCGAGGCGGGGTCGGCGCCGGTCTGGGCCTGAAGCAGGTACTCGTAGGCGGAGAGGTCGGTGTCGTCCATGTCGCGGTTGTCCAGGACGGCCATGGCGTTGCGGTCCTTGGCCTTTTGGACCATCTCGGCGTCCTGCTTCAGCTTGTCCTCGACGGACTTCTTCGCGCCCTGCAGGGATTCACCGAGGGAAGGGTCGAGCTCGCCCAAGAATTTCAGGACGGATTCGTCCGCGGGCCGCGGGAGGTTCTTGAGGTCGAGGCCGTATTTCTTCGCCAGCTCCTCGATGGCGGCCGGGTCCTGGCCGTAGCGCTCGGCCAGCTCGTTGGCCAGCGGCGAGTGGGCGTTGGAAAGCTCATAGCCCTCGCGCAGGGCGTCCAGCTGCTCCTGGTATATGTCCAAGGAGGCCGGGTGCAGGTCGGCGGAGCTCTGCAGCTTCGCGAGCCGCTCGGCGTATTCCTGCTTCTGTTCGGGGCTTAGGTTCTCGCTCTCCTGGATGATGTCGCGCAGGGCCTGGCACTGCTGCTTGAACTCCGCGGTCTCGGAGTCGGGGCCTTCGGGGGCGCCTTCCCAATCGCCCACGCCGTCGAGCGAGGCAGAGGGGCCTTGGGCGGCGGGGCCCTGGCCGTCGTTCAGGTATTGGTCCTGGGCGCAGCCGCCTTGGGCGCAATTTTCATAGGCCTGATCCCAATCCGAGTAATCCGCCGAGTTCGCGCCGTAATCGTCCAAATAATATTCTTGGTTGGAATTTAGCCCCTGAATCGTATTCGACATGATTCCCCCTTCGCTCGCGTGGGATGCGAGGAAACGATTTTTTGGAGTGCCGAATTTGGATTTGGGCTGGGGATGGAGTGGAGAGAGGAGAGCCCCCTTGCCTTCGCCGAATCTTAAAAGCAAGTCATGTGCCAGGAAAAGGTATTTTGGATTAATTACACAACTTGTTGAAATAATTAGTATTTAATCAAATCATTCGACCAGGCGGGGTCCGACTCGCGGGGGGACTTCTCCCCAAAAAATTCCCCGCCGATTCGTCGGGCGGGGAATTCCGGGGGAATGGCTCCCCACGCGGCGCCTCGCGAAGGACGGCTTTCAATCCAGGATCCCTGGGTAGGCCTTGCGGATCAGCTTCGCGATCAGGAAGTTGATCCGGTAGAGGTTGGCCAGCAGGTCGAGATGGATCGAGCTGGTCTCGAGGCTCTCTTTGCGGCCCGAGTGCAGCCGGTTCAGGTGGGCCTGCTGGTATTCCTTCTCCACCCGCACCAGCTGCTCGTTGTGGCGCAGCAGCTTTCGGGCCAAGGTTGCGTCCTCCGTCGCCAGCGAGCCCGCCGCGATTTGGAAGTTTTCGACGATGCGGGCGTGGAAATCCTTCAGCTCGGCCCAGCCCTCCTCGGAAAATTTCCGGCCGGTGCGAATCTTTTTTTCCGCCAACTCCAGCACCGAGCGGTTGATGATGTCGCCGATCTCCTCGAGGATGCCGGTCATCTCGATCAGCCGCAGCTCCATCTCGCCCTGCTCGGGGCTCAATTGCTCGAGGGAGAGCCGGGCGAGGAAGAACTTGATCTCTCGGTTGAGCAGGTCGACCTGGTCGTCCTCGCTTTGGATGGCCTCAAGCAGCACGCGGTCGTTTTTCTCGAAGACGGCGAGGCAGTCGCGGAACATCCCCAGGTCGAGGTCCAGCATCCGCAGCATCTCGCGGCGCACGTTGGCGAAGGCCAGGCTGGGGGTCTCGAGCGACTTGGGATCGAGGTAGCGGGGCCGGAACTTCTCCTCCTCCCCCTTGCGCGGGTCCGGCAGCAGCTTCTGGATGAGCCAGGCCGCCGGCTTGAGCAGGGGAAGGAAGACGATCACCAAATAGACGTTGAACAGCAGGTGGGCGATCGCAATCTGCCCGCTGACCGGGAAGGAGCCATGCAGCTGCGCGGCGAACCAGGTCACGGACTGCGCGAAGGGCTTAAGCAGCAGCATCGCCGCGACGGCGCCGCTGGCCTTGAAGAGGAAATGGGCGAGCGCGACGCGCCTTCCCGCGGCGTTGGAACCCAGGCTGGCGAGGATGGAGCCCGAACAGGCCCCGACGTTGGCGCCCAGGACGATCGGCAGGGCGGTCTCGAGGGTGAACAGTCCCGAGAAGGCCAGGGCGATGGCCAGGCCGATGGGCGCCGCGCTGTTTTGCACGGCGACGGTGAAGGCCAGGCCCGCGACCATCGTCAGCCAGGGCCGGTCGGCCAGGGAGGCGAAGATCTCCCGCAGCAGCGGGTCCTCCTGCAGCGAGCCCGTGACCGCGATGATCAGCTTCATGCCGAAGAAGACGAAGCCGAAGCCCATCAGGATCATGCTGACGTAGCGGCCGCGCTTGCCGCGGCGCAGGATGTCGACCACCAGTCCCGCGACCAGCAGGAGCAGGGAGTAGGTGGCGATGCCCTTGACCGCCAGCAGCATGACGACGAAGGTCGTGCCGATGTCGGCGCCGAGCATGACGCCCATCGCCTGCGTCAAGGTCATCGCGCCGGAGGCGACGAAGCCGACCAGGTTGATGGTGGTGGCGCTGGAGCTCTGCAAGATGAGGGTGATGACGGCGCCGACGCCGAGGGCGAGGAAGCGGTTCTCGGTGAGCGAGGCCAGGATGGTGCGCAGCCGATCCCCGGTGAGCAGCTGGACCCCGGCGCGGGTCAAGCGAATGCCGTAGATGAAGATCGCGATCGCGCCGAAGAAGGTCAGTGCGGAGAATTGGCTGAAGTCCATGGCTCGACTTCGAGCTTAGCATGGAAGCCGCGCGGCTTAGAGCCTTTTGTCGAGCCTTTTGTCGAGGGGCGGCGCGTCAAGGCAGACGGATCTGAATCTTGAGGTCGCCTATCTCCAAGGTGGTGTCGGGCAGGAGGTCCAGGGTGATCCGCTCCGGCAGGCGCATGCCGTTGACGACGAGCGGGACGCCCTCGCCGCCCTCCGAGCGGATCTTCCATCCGCCCTCTTCCTGGAAGAAGCGGGTCTCTTGCATCTTGGCGACGGATTCCGGGATCAGGATCTCGACCTCCGGCTTGCCGGGCTCGTCGCGGATCAGCATCTCAGAGATCCCCCCGCGAGAGCTCAGCCGCACCGCCTTGCTGAGCGGCATTTGGAGCTTCCCGTCCAGGAAGACGAGGGTGGAGGATTTTTCCGGAGGCGTCCGCGCTTCGGGAATCGCAAAGGGGTTTTCCTTCACCTCGACGGAGCCGAACTCGCCGGAGACGGGATTCGGACGCTCGTAGGGCGATTTCGGCGCGCCCGGCCAGAAATCGAAATAAAATTCTTCGCCGAGAAAGACCCGCTCGCCGCCTTCCAGGACCGTCCATCCGGAGACGGGCTGCTTGCGCGCGGAGGGCTTCTTCGGCTCGCCCTCGGCGGGGAGGAATCGCTCGGGGCGGGTTTGGATCGCCAGCGAGCTCTCCGGGCGCATCCCCCGCAGGATGAAGCGCCCCGCGCCGTCGAGATAGATCAGGGCCGGATTTTGCGTCGCCCCCGCGGGGAGGCTGAACTGCAGGCTTTGAACGTTGGCCGGGGCCTCCCCGGCATGCCCGAGGGCCCAAGCGGTGTTCAACGAGCTGAGCAAGACGTGGCGGCCGTCGGGCAGGGCCAGCTGGCCGGCGCGGTAGGCCGAGAAGTCCGCCTCCTCGGTGCCGAGCTTGGCGAAGTGGGCCTCGAGTTCCTCGGGGCTCAAACTCCGGTAGGCGGGGTGGACCTTGGCCTGTTCCGGGGGCGGGATCGCCGCGTTGGGGTGCGGCGGCGGGGCCTTCGGGGAGGCGGGCTCCGCGGCCTTGCCCTCGCCGGGCAGGGTGAAGAGCAGCTCGGTGAGTCCGCCCAAGCGGAGGCTGTCGCCGTCGCGCAGCTCGTGGCTGCCGTGGATGCGCCGCAGGTTGACCCGGGTGCCGTTCCAGCTGAGGTCCTGCACGAAATAGCGGCCGTCCTCGTCGCGCACGATGCGCGCGTGGCGCCGGCTTAAGTCGCGGTCGGAAATTGGGAAACGGATATCGGGGGCGCCGGCCCCCGCGTGCTCGCGCCCGAGGATCCACTCGCCGCGTCCCTCCGCCAACGGGATGCCGGGCCGGGTGAGGAAGGCCTTCGGCTCCGCGCGGTCGATATGGAAGCGCAGTTCGACGCCGTTCTCGCCCAGGCGGATGCGGTCTTGGTCCTTGAGCGGCGTCGCCTTCGAAATGCGCTCGCCGTTGACGAAGGTGCCGCCGGGACTGGCCAAATCCTCCAAGAAAAACTTCCATTCCTTGGCCGAGGCGCGGGCTTCCCGGGCTTTTCCTCGGCCCTCCACCTTGGTGTCGTAGTGGATCTCGGCGCGGATCTTCGCGTGCTGGGGCGCCACCGCGGCCTCCGTGCTTGGAAAGCCGAAATCGACGCCCACCTCCTGTGGCGGGTTTTGGAGGTCCTCGCGGCCGAGGACGGATTCGAAGACGAGCTGCTTGCGGGTTTCCTTCCCTTGGAAGCGAAGCTCCTCTTCCCGGCCCAAGACCTCGACGACCACCTTGTATTCCTCGCCCTTGCCGCGGGGAGGCTCTTCGGTCTCGACGCGCCGGAAGTTCACCGCCTCGGGCGTCGGCTCGAGGAGGGCCCGCCGGGACACCGGCGACACGGGGGCGGCCGTCCCCTCCGGGATCGCCGGAGGCGAAGGGGGGCGGCTGTCGGACTTGATCTCCGGCGCGGCGGCCAGGGATTCCGGCGCGGGCGCCGGGGGCTCCGCGCTTGGGCTCTTCACGGACTCCGGGGCCGCCGGCGCGGGGAGCTTCCCGTCCTGGGCCGGACGCCCGCGGAGGGCTCGAACCCAATCGCGGGCGAGGCGGCCGGCCTGGGGCAGGTCTTTCCGCAGCCAGCGCAGGAGATTTCTGCCGAATTCTTTGACCTCCGGCGGCACGTCGACCTTCGGCGGGGTCTCGCCCGGCTTAGATTCGGGGGGCGGCGTGGCCGGATCGGAGTCGCGGGCCTCGGACTTTTCCGAAGACTTCGCCGGCGATTTCGCCTTGGCGGCCGGAGTTTGCAGAGGCTGCGCCTCGAGGAAAGCGAGGCGCGCGTCGATGTCGCCGCGACCGAGGCGTCCGGCGATATGCCCGGCCACCAGGAAGTGCCCGTACATCAGGAAGTCGTCGACCAAGTCGCCGGCATAGCCTTGCTGGGAGGCGTCCCTCAGGCCGAGCAGGCGGGTCAGGCTGTTGGCGGCCATCAAGCCGCCGAGGCCCAAGGCGTGGGCGCCGGCATGCGGCAGGGCGCGCTTTGTCCAGGCGCGGGGGATTCCGGTTTTGCCGAGATATTCCAGGGCGGGCACGGCGGTCTTGCCGCTGATGCGGCGCAGCCAGGCGGCCCGGCCCTCGGCCTTGGCGAAGTCCGCCACGGCCGGTTGCCAGCGCTCGGCCAAGGCGATGCGGCTTCGGCCCTCCGCCCAGGCCTCGAGGCCTTTCGAGTCCGCCAGGTAGCGGTTGAAGCGCCGCGAGGCGAGGCCCGCCCCGCGCAGGGTGCCGAAGGCCAGCAGGGCCCCGACGGTGTCGCGCGGCAGCTTGGCCCATTGGCCCTCGGGGCTTTCCAGGGCGCTGACGATCAATTTTTCCGAGAGGACGAAGATGGGCGCTTCGACGCCGACGGAGACAGCCTCGGCGGCCCAGCGCAGGCGGCGGGTCTGATACCCGGCGCGCGCGAAGAACGCCGCCTTGGCGACCTGCCCCAGAACGCCCGCGGCCGCCATGCTGAC
The DNA here is from genome assembly GCA_020853015.1 of Deltaproteobacteria bacterium. GTDB lineage: Bacteria > UBA10199 > UBA10199 > DSSB01 > DSSB01 > DSSB01. The sequence goes on along the minus strand of JADYZQ010000071.1, from coordinate 13,491 downwards.
GAGGGTGCGCGGCGCCAAGACCTCCTCGGCGAAGGCGGGGAGCAGGTGCTCGACCTTCTGCCCCAAGTCGGCCCGGCCCGAGAACCAGTTCATCAGATCCTGGGCGCCGTCGAGCTGGGGAGGGAGCGACTCGGCGATGTGCTTCGCGGTGGCGGGCAGCTTGGCCTGGCCCAAGAGCGAACCTCGGGCCAAGGTGAGCAGGCCGCTCTCGCGCAGTCCGGCGTCGGGCTCTTCGAGTAGGGCAAGGAGCCGCCGGAGCGCCGGGTCGTTCAGCAGGAGGGATCGGAGCTCCTTTTCGTAAAAGCCTTGAGCGGGCGTTTCCTCCAGGGCGGAGACGAGGCCGCCGCTGTGCCCTTGGAGCGTCGCCTCGAAGTTCTTGAAAAAAGAGAGCACGGCCAGCCGCCGTTCCTCGGGATTCCTGGCAGCCTTTCCGCCGATCCCGTCGGAAACGGCCGTCAGCCAGGCCTGGTCGTGGCGATTCGCCTGCTCGATGCGCTCGGCGGCCGCGATTTTCAAAATCTCCACGGCTTGGCCGCGGGGCCCCTGGCCGATCCGCAGCTCGACGGCCCGCAGGACTTGCCGCGCGAAGGGGCTGACGGGGAGAAGGGGATTCAGGCTGCGCCGCGCGGCCTCCCATTCTCCGCGGGAGTACTGGGACAGCGCTTGCAGCAGGGTTCGGGTCGCCGGCTGCAGGCCGTCTTCGCCCAGCCAGGCCGCTATCGTCGCCTCGGCCTTCGCCGCGTCCCCGATCAGCGCCACCGCCAGGGCATCGCGCAGGGCGGCGCGGTCGAGTTCGGGCACCGCGAGGACCCCGATCAAGGGCATCCCCGGGCTTTGCCGGGTCAAGGCCTCGAAGAATCTCTTTCCGGCCTCTCCGTCCCGCTCGGTGAAGCGGTAGAGTGCGTGCAAGATCTTTCCGGCGGGATCCTGAGGGGCCTCGGGGACGACCGGCGCGATCGCGGGTCCCGGTCGAGCCGGCGCGGGGGCGGGGGAGGGGACCAAGTTTTTCAACCAGCCCGCGACTAGGGCCTTAAGCTCGGGCGAATCCTTGGCGGGGGGCGGGCTGTCCTTGACCGCGGCGTAGGCCTGGTCGAAGTCCTCGCTTCGCGCCTCGCTCGGCACGAGCTCGCGGCGGGTGCCGAGGATTTGCCCGCCGGCGGCGTCGATCTCGTAGGTGTCGATCAGGAACATGCGCCCGTTTTTCTCGGCCTCCAATCCGGGCTTGGAGTCGTCGTCCATGACGATCTGGACGCTCAGGAAAATCTTGTCGCCTTCGCGGCGCAGGACGAGGCCCGATTGCGGGTCGCCGAACTTCATTCGCACCCCGAAGGGAACGGTCTTTTCCAAGACGGGTTGAAAGACCGCGAAATTTTTTCGCACCAAGGCCTCGTTGTCGTCCGGAAAGGGCCGGTGCAGTCGGCTCAACACGCCGCCCAGAAAGCGCTGCAGGGGCGGGTCGCCGGCGGCGGGCTTCGGGAGCTTGTCCAAGTCTTCCAGGAAACGACGCAGGTGTTCGGAGTGGGAGGTGATTTTGGCGTCGGGGTGGTCCTTGCGGGCGACGCTCACCCAATAGCCGATGCGCTTGTTGACGTTGAGGTCCTGGCGCAGCGAGCGCTCGAAGGAGAGGATGCGGTCGGCGCCCTGGGAGAGCTGGAAGACGTCCTGGACGTAGAAGCGACCGTTCTGGGGTATCGGATCGGTGTCGAAGGGAATTTGCAGGGTAAACTCGGGCCCCTTCGGTCCCTCCTCGACGGAGACCTCCAGCTCGGCATCGTCCAACTTGGTGTCGATGCCGTTCGGCTTGAGTCGGTCGCGCAAGGCCTCGAAGAGGCTGAGCTGCTCGGCGAAGAGCGTGCGCTCCCTGGGTGTTAAGCGGTATTTGATGCCCCCGCTCATTCGGTTGTGCCCAAGGGGTCCACCCCCGTGTTCCCCTGAAAAATCCGATGGATACGGAGGCCTTTCTCGGCAGGGGGCCGGCTTAGTTGCGCGCCGGAGGCGAAATTTCCCCTCCAAAAATCGCGACTATTTATCTTTAAATAACAATGACTTAGTGGATAGGTCCCCGAAGAATTCCGCCAAGGCCGTCTGGATGTCGGTGAGTCCCTGGCAGGGGCTGACGCCCTGGACGTCCCAGGAGCGGTAGCTCAAGACCTTCTTGCCCAGCTTCAGGGCGATGGCGACCTCGCTCAAGGTGCCGTAGCCGGTGCCGATGGCGATGAGCAGGTCGGCGGCGTGGGCGATGAGCATGTTGCGCGAATGCCCGAGGTTGGTGGGGATGGCGTAGGTGACGTAGTCGTTGGCGGCCTCCTTGTCGCCGCCGGGCAGGATGCCGATCACCGTGCCGCCCGCCATTTGACAGCCGCGGCTGGCCTCCTGCATGACTCCGCCGAGGCCGCCGCAGACTAGGCCGAGCCCCATCGCGCCGAGGAGCTTCCCGACCTCGAAGGCCATTTGTCGTTCGTTCTCGTTGGCCTCGGCGACGCCGATGACGCCGACTAGGGGTTTTGCGGTCATAAGGGACGATGCGGCGGCGCCTGAGGACCGCCATTTATGGGTTACGGGTTTTCGAAAATGATATTATAAAGGCCTCGGTTTTTCTATGCGTAAGCTCATCGTCTTCGACATCGACGGGACCCTCCTGATGACCGGAGGGGCGGGGAAAGAGGCCTTCGACCGTGTCTTTCAGGAGCACTATGGGGTGGAAGGGGCCTGGCGGGACATCCACCCCGACGGCCGCACCGATCCCTCCCTGATCGTCGAGCTCTTCGAGAAAAACCTCGGACGTCGCCCGAGCCCCGAGGAAATGGAGCGGATCGCGGCATCCTACGCCCGCGCGATGGAAGAATGCCTGCCGCGCTCCCGGCGCTTCCGGCTTCTGCCCGGCGTGGTCGAGCTGCTAGATTTTCTTTCCGAGCGCCGCATCGGCTTGCTCGGCCTGGCGACCGGCAATTTCGAGAGCACCGCCCACCAGAAATTGCGGCACGGCGGCCTGCATCGGTATTTTCAGTTCGGCGGCTACGGCTCCGACCACGGCCGGCGCCTCGAGCTGACGCGCACCGCGATCGAGCGCGGGCGCACGCTGCTGGGCGGGTACCTTCCCAACGACGAAATTATTTTAGTCGGCGACACCCTGCACGACATCGACTGCGGGCGACGCCTCGGCCTGACCACCGTGGCCGTGGCGACCGGCTCGACGCCGCGCGCGACGCTCGAGGCGGCGCGCCCCGACTTCGTGCTGGATAACTTCACCCCTTTGGAAGAGGTGGCCTTGATTTTCGATTGAGCGAAAGGCCTAGGGGAACAGGACGTAGTTGCCCTTCTTCTTGATCAGATCCATTTCCACGCTGTCCACAATGTCGTGCTCGTTGAAGGTGATGTAGAGCTCGACGGGATTTTTACCCTTCTTGATTCGTTTGCCCGAGTTGTCCATCAGAATGATGGTGTCCTCGATGGGATTTTGCAGCTGGTAGCTCCAGAGCCAGAGGTAGCCCCATTGCTCTTTTTCTTCGGGATACTTCAGGTTGATCACGTTGGGGCCGGCCAGCAGGCGCAGCACGTCGTACATGGTGGTCACGCACTCTTGGATGGAGCCGACGATCTTTCCGGCGGGCTGCTTGGGGTCGAAGGAGACCAATTCGATTTTGCGTCCGGGCGACTTGGAGACGCAGGTCGGGGCGGCCGGCACCGGCTCTTCGGCCGGGGCTGCGGCGCGGCGGTAGCTGCGCCGGGGCTGCGATCCCTCTTCGACGTAGCCGTCGGCGTGGCTGAGCGCCGGCAAGAGTGCGAAGCTAAACAGGGCCAGGGAAAAGATCAGTTTTTTCATAGGCTCATCTCGAAATAGGAAGGTGATATTCGCTATTTACAGAATACGTTCGGCATCGCCTGCCGTCAAATAAATTGTCGGAGGCGGGGTCAGGGGCCCGCTTCACACCTCCAGAGAGGCCAGGATGCGGTTGAGGGCGTCCCGGATGGCCGCCTCTTGAATGATCTCGGTGCGGCCTCCATAGCGGCGGCGGATTAGGGCTACGATCCGATCGAATTGCATCCCGCTACGATCGAGGTCTTCTTCGGACAAGAGGTCCCACTCTTGTAGGATCCGGGACCGGAGTTGCGGCCAATGGTCCTCGAGGCGGTTGGGCGTGGGGTTCATGATGGGGGTATTAGCCAGGCCTCGGGGGCGAGGCAAGCCAAAATCATTGAGTTTTTTGCAGGATCCTGTTTCATACCGGGAGCGTATAGTGCTTGCCCCGGGGCCAAGGCCTTAGGCGGATAGGGATCCATTTTGGACGCTGCAGAAGATCGCAAGGACATCGAGGCGGTGCTCGCCGGGAGTACGGAGGCCTTCAACCGCCTGGTCAAGCGCTACCAGCGGCCCGTTTATTACCTCGCCCTGCGTATGCTCCGGGTCCCGGAGGACGCCGACGACGTCACCCAAAAGACCTTCGTGAAGGCCTACCGGGCCCTGGCCGGTTTTCGTTTCGAATCCTCATTTAAGACCTGGCTCTGCGCCATCGCCATCAATCTCTGCCGCACCGAATTGATGAAGACCAAGCGCCCGACCGAGGAGCTGAGCGACCGAATCTCCGACGGGGGCTTCGAGGAGCGGCAGGCGGCCGAGGAACGCGCCTACCAAAAGGCTCACCTCGAAGCGGCCCTGGAGCGCCTTCCCCCGCGTCAAAAGGAGGTCGTGGCCCTACGGATTTACCAGGAGATGCCCTTCAAGGACATCGCCAAGGCCCTCAAAAGCACGGAAACGGCCGTAAAAGTTAACTTTCACCACGCGATGAAGAGTCTGAGGGACTGGATTCAGAAGAAGGTGCACCATGAACCCCTGTGACCTTTATCATGATCGACTGGCGGCCTTCGCACCGGAAGGCGAGGAAGACCGCGACCTCGCCCGCCACCTCGAGGCCTGCCGCGCCTGCCGCGCCGAATTCCAATCCTATTTGGCGCTTACGGAAGAGCTCCAGGAGCTAAGCCTGCCGGACCCGGGAGACCTGTACTTCCAGATTCAAGCCAAGGCCATCGCGCGTCAAATCGCCGAGGAGGACCGGGCCGGCCGGTCGCAGCGGCGGTGGTGGGCCCCTTCCTTAGCGCTTGCAGCGGCGGTGGTTTTATTGTTCATTGGCTTCTCCCGATTCCGCGAGACCCCCAGGATCTCCGAGCCCGAGTGGCGCGAGGCCTTGCAGTTTCTGTCCGAGGAAGAAGGGGTCCTGGACCCCGAGCCCGGACTGGGCCTCGAGGACCTAAGCCCCGAGCAGCTGGAGCGCCTCGCCACCAATATCGAGCAGCGGCTCCAGCAGGGGGACGAGGGGGATCTCCCCGAGGAGAGCGGGGATTGGGACGAACTCTCGGGGCCGGAACTCGAACGGCTCCTGCAACGCCTGAACGAAACGAGCCCCAGGAGACAACATGAAGCCTAAGCGGACCCTCCTCCTCGCCTTGCTGGTATGGCTGGCGCTTCCTGCATCCCTGCAAGCGCAGGGGCCGGTCGGCGCCCCCGAGGACTCCAAGCGCGAGCGCATCCAGGACTTGATCCTGCAGCGCCTCAACACCGAGCTTGGCCTGAACCCCACCCAATCTCAGCAGCTCGCCCGGATCATGCGGAAGTACCAGCAGCAGCGCCTCGGCCTGAAGCGCCAACAGCGGGAGCTGACCGCCCAACTGCGCGCGGCCTCCACCAGCGGCAATGACGCCCAGGTGCAGCCCCTCCTGCAAAAACTCACCGCGACCCGCAGCCAGCTCGACCAGGTCAACGACCAGATGTTCAACGAGATCCGGCCCATGCTGACGCCGATGCAGCAGGCCAAGTATCTCCTGGTGATGGACGAGATCCGGCAAGAGGTGAAGGCGATCCGCCGCCCCATGGGCCCCGGCTATTACCCGCCGCCCGGCGCCGGTACCCCCAGCCAAGACGCGGTCCGCGTCGGGCCGCCGTATTATTGATTCAATCCTGCGCGCATCTCCCGAATTTAGTGAACGTTTAGGCGCGCCCGCTCCTAAGAGTCATCTTCGGGCGGTTTCGGCCAGACAGTCGACGATCGCCTCTTCGGCCCCCAAGTAATTGAGCAAGCGAATCGGCGTTTCGGGATAGGCCCGGGCTTTGTCGGCCAGGAGCTTGGGGATGTCTTCCTGGACGTGCCGGCCCTGCGTCAAAAAATAGGGGAGGACTTTGATCTCGCTGGGGTTGCCGTTTAAGGCCTGGTCGATGCCCTCGGGGATGCTGGGGGAGGCGAGCTCGAGAAAGGCGGGGATGACGGTTTGGCCCAGGCGCTCCGCGAGCCGCACGGCGAGGCGGCGGACCTCTTCGTTGGCGGCTTCGAGACGGCTGCCGTGGGCGATCAGCACCACGGCCGCTTGCTTGGGCTTCATCCTTACCTCCCTCCGGCTGTCCTACCGCAAACCCTTGCCGGAGGAAAGTCCTTAGGCGTCGTAGAGGTAGCCCAAGACCCCGCCGTAGAGCATGTAGGTCATCAGGGTACCCAGGGCCATCACCACGCTTCCCATGAAGAAGCCCATGCCGAAGAGCGGCGCCAAGGCCGCCCCGGTGGCGAGCCACATCACGAAGGCGAAGAACAGACCCCGCTTCCAGGAGGAGCCCGGGAGCCGCTCGTGGAACAGCGCCACATAGATCAGCGCCAGCAGAACCCCTCCGACGAAGAATAGGAAGTAGCCGGCCATCGCCCCGCCCGTCGACTGCCCGATGGTCTTGGCCCAATTCAAAAAAGGCATCCCGAGCCGGCCGGCAGCGAAGCCTAAAAAGGTCATCGCCAGGGTGGCGACGAAGCCCGCCAGCATGGCCCGCGTCAAGGATCGTCTGCGCATATTCCCTCCTTGGCTTCATTCTACGCCCGGCAAATCCGCGCCACAATGGGCTCCGAGGGCGGTGACGGTCGCCCGCGTCAAAATTTCTTCCAAAAATCGGACCGGAAATTTTTGACGCAGCTTTCACTTTCCTTGGGCCGAAAGCTGAGTCATGATTCCCCTATGACCGTTTTGAAAAACATCCTAGTGGGGGTCGATTTCTCCGAGCCCAGCCGCCGCGCCCTGAAGCGCGCCGGGTCCCTGTCGCGAGTTTGGGGCGCCCCGCTCGCCGTCGTCCACGTCCTCAAAGAACATCCCTACGAGGCCTCGCTCAATCCCATCGCCCTGCTGGAGATGCTGGGCGAGACGGAGGAGGGCCTATCGCGGCGCTTGGGCGAGTTCACCCGCGAGGTGCTCGGCGAAGAGCTTTCCGTCGAGACGGAGCTGCGGGTGGGGGTGCCGGACCGCGACCTGATCGCCGAGGCCAACGAACGCGGCGCCGGGCTGGTCGTCCTGGGCGGCCACGGCAAGAGCGCCCTGCAGCGCTTCTTTCTCGGCAGCCTGACCGAGGCCTTGGCGGCGCATTCGCCGATTCCGGTCTGGGTAGAGCGGGGGGAGGGGGCCGACGTCCTGTCCAAGGTGGTGCTGCCTACGGATCTTTCGCCGCGCTCGCGGCGCGGGGTCTTGGTGGGGCTTGATTGGGCGCGTCGCCTTGGTTTGCCCGTGGTCCTGCTGCACGTCGCGGAGACGCGCTTTTTACCGCCGCGCAGTCTGCTGGAATCCGTCAGCCTCGAGGAGAAGATCTTGGAGATGGCGCAGGGGCCCTTCGAGGCCTTTGCCGCGGAGCTTCCCCTGCAAGGCCTCGAGGTCGACCGCGAGCTGCGCGTCGGCCATGCCACCGAGGAGGTCGAGACCTTGCTTCGCGCCGAGCCCGGGGCGCTCTTGATTCTCTCCACTCGCGGGCGCAGCGCGCCGCCGACTCGGCGTATGGGGTCGGTCGCCCACCAACTTTTGCGCCATGCGCCGGGGCCTACCTTACTGGTGCCGCCGGATACCTTGGACGCTCCGTTCTAACCTCTCTCAGTCAGTCTTTGCGTTCATTTTGTTTCTTTAAGCGGCTTTTTTCTTTTGCCGCGTCCGCCCCTAGCCGGGGGCGATATGTCCCAGCGGGACACGGCCTGTTCCCCGGGGCAAGCCCGAACTTGCTTCGGGCGCGCAGCAAAGTCGTTAGACTTTGCGGAGTGAAATAGCCCCGGGGAACAGGCCTCCGCTGAAAAGCCGATATTATATAGGCCTTAAGGTGATCGGCTTTTCAGAGGGTCCCGCTTAGGGACATTTCGCCCCCGGCTAGGGGCTTGTGCTGTTTAGGGGACTTTGATTCGCTTATTTATTGGCTTCGAAAGAATAGGCGAGGCTGCCGTTGCTGCGTCGGAATTCCATGTAGAGGCGGTGGGTTTCAACCTCGAATCGCCCGAAGCCGAAAGTTGACTCCGAAAAGACGGCCCTCGGGTCCGAATTGGTCGCGTAGAGGTCCTTGCCGCCCGTGCCGATTACGAATTGCCGAAAGGCGCAGCCGTCGTTCGGGTCGTCGAGATGGGAGAAAAGGTGGTCGTGGCCCGCCAATACCGCGTCGATTTTGTTGCAGATGGTTGGGATCAACAGGGCGTTGATCCCCGCCGAGTCGTCGCCGTGGAGGCCGTTGCTGTAAATGGGATGGTGCAGGGCCAGGAGCTTCCAGGTCGCGTTGGAGGCGTCCAGGGCATTTTGCAGGGCCGTCGCCGCGGAGGGGCCGAAGGCGTTGCTGTCGATGACGAAGATCTCCAAGAGCGGCTCGGCGGCGCCCTCCGGCAGGCGGATGGAATAGCTACGGGCCGGGAGTCGCCAGCGCGACTGCGTGGCCGTGTAGTCTACTTGGGCCTGCTCGTTTCCGTCGTAGTCGTGATTGCCCAGCACCACATAGAAAGGCCCCGCCAGGCCGTCGTAGACATTTTCGAATTTGTCCTGCCACTGCGCGTCGGCGACGGAGCTGACCCCGGTCGGGTAGAAGTTGTCCCCCAAGAGCAGACCGAAATCGCAGCCCCGGCTTGCGCAATCGGCCTCGACCGAGGCGGCGACCTCGAGTTGGCTCGGCGTCCCCGTGCCCCAATCCCCGAAGCTGAAGAATTCTACCCGCGGCTCCGGCGTGGCGCTGGGCGAGGGAGCGGAAGATGGGATGGGAGAGGGCGTGGGGGTAACCACGTCCGGATCGCCGCTTTCGCAGGCGCCGAGGAAAGTCAGTACCAGAGGTAGCAAGAGCCATGGTCGTAACTGTTTCACGCGGGCAGTCTGGCAGGGAGAAAATCGCTTGTAAAGACTCATCCATGAGGCCATGTTGCCGCCATGCATCCGGTACTATTCGAGATACCGATCGCCGGGGGACTCAAGGTCCATGCCTACGGGCTAATGGTGGCGATCGGTTTCCTCGCCGCCTTGGCCTGGATCCGTTACCAATCGAGGCGCGACGGCATCCCCGTCGCGGCCATGGTCGACCTGGCCTTCTGGCTGATGATCGCGGCCATCGTCGGCTCGCGGCTCGTCTTCATCGCCGTCGATTGGCGCTACTACGCCGAACACCCGCTCGCGGCCTTCCGGGTCTGGGAGGGCGGACTGGTCTTCTACGGCGGCCTGATCGCCTGCATCTTCGTCGCCTGGTTCTACCTCAAGCGGCACCGGCTCAATTTTTGGAAGGTCGCGGACGTCTTCATGCCGGGCGTCGCCCTGGGCCACGCCTTCGGGCGCATCGGCTGCTTCCTGGCGGGCTGCTGCCACGGCCGCACCTGCGACCCCCACGCCTGGTACGCGGTGGTCTTTCCCGAACGCCCGGAAGGCCTGGCTCCGGCCGGCATCCCGCTGTACCCGGTGCAGCTGATCGAGTCGGCGGCGGAATTTTTGATCTTCGCCTTCCTCGCCTGGAAGAGCCGCAAGAAAGGGTTTGACGGGCAAATTCTTCTTCTATACTTAATCACTTACGCGTTTTTGCGCATCGCCGTCGAGGCCCTGCGCGGGGACGCCGAACGAGGATTCGTGCTGCGGGGTTGGCTGAGCACTTCGCAATTCATCAGCGCGATCCTTCTCATCGCGGCGCTGCTCGTGCTAATCTATCGCAGAGGGAGGAACCATGAAACTCGTTAACGTCGTCCGCATTGCCCTGTTGTTCTGCGTCGCCTTCGCCGCCTGCAGCAAGCCGGCCCTCTACGGCACCATCCAAGAGGCCGAGGCCGTCGTGAAGTATTACTCGGTTCCGCCCGAAGAGGCCTTCCGCGCCGCCAAAGAGGCCCTGGTGTTCCGCGGCTACTCCCTCAAGGAAGTCGACGACAAGGCGCTGACCCTCGAGACTTACTGGCAGCCCACCACCGCGGACTCGCACTACGTCCTGGTCTTCGGCCGCCGCGACTTCGGCACCGTCGGAGCCTACTACCGCATCGCCGTCAAGGTGACGCCGCAGGGGACGGGATCGAAGGTCTCCATCACCAACGTCGCCAAGAGCATCATTTCGGATTTGAAGTCCTCGAAGCGCGAGGAAGACGAACTCTTCATCAAGGTCTCGGATTTCACGCGGAAGCGCGACATCCAGGTGACCAACATCGGCCTGCAGTGACGCGGCCCTTCTTTATTCGATCAAGCTAAACGACTCCACCCGCTCGATCTCCAGGATCGCGAAATCCTCGCCGTCCACGATCTTCAGCGTCCCGCTGTCGTAATCGACGTGCGTCAAAATGCCCATATAGGAGATTTCGAAGGCGATGATCTCGACCTTGCGGCCGATGTAGTCTTGCAAGCGGGTGATCGAGACGTATTCCTGCATGTCCCGCGATTATCGGTTTACCGCTTTCGCGATGTCAAGGAAGCGAAGGCGCCAATTTTCTGGGCAAGTAGCCGCGCGCGGGGCGCGCTGCGAAAAAACAAGTCATTTCAAAAGCCGAATAATCTAACGCACTTAGTCATCATCCGTACAGGCCCCCCGGCAACGCGGGGCGTTATTTTAAGATGTTGACAGACTTGTGGATAATTCACTAAAGCGGTTTCTCGAAGGTTCCGGTTCTTTTCTAGGCATGAAGCGAAATTCCCCCGTCGCGGACGCGGTGGCGAAAGGCGAAAGATTTTTTTCGAGGTTTTTTGCCCGTAAACCACTGGCGCCGCGCCGGTCGGGAGTTTAGAATGAAGGTGATCGCTTGTTCGAGGGCTTCGTGAATTACATCGAGAAGAGAATTTTTCGCCGAGTGGACGCGGAACTGCCCGTCGATCTCGAATTGGGCAGCGAGACGGTGCAGACTACCAGCTCCAACATCAGCTGCGGCGGGATGTTCCTCCTCATCGATCCCGACAAGCTGGGCGACCAGCACAAGCTGGACGTCGTCATCCACCTTCCCAACCGTAAAAATCCCGTCAAGATGAGCGCCGAGATCCTCCGCAGCGAAAGCGTCGACGATCGCCGCGGGGTCGCCGTCCAATTTCAGGGCCTGTACAACGACAGCATGCTCGAGATCGAGAAGTTCGTGAAGGGCAAGCTCAACTGAGCCCGCGGGCCGGTCCTCCGCGCCCCCATTTCCCCCAAAATCCTAGGCGTTTTTCCCATATTTTCTTGACGCGTCCGGAGGCCTATCTTATAGCTCCGGCGCTTTTTGGCGGGTGAATGGATATGATATTTAACTTTGCGAATGTCTTGGTGTTTATCCTCGTCGGCGCGGGCTTCGTCGGGGTGAGTCTCCTGCTGAGCCGCCTGCTTCGCCCCTCCTTTCCCACCCCCGAAAAAGAGCTCATCTACGAATGCGGCGAGATCCCCGTCCAAGGGGCCTGGATCAACTACAACCTCCGTTATTACCTGGTCGCCATCACCTTCGTCATTTTCAGCGTCGAGATCGCCTTCGTCTATCCGGTGGCCGTGACCTTCCGCGACGCCGTCGCCAAGGGCGAGGGCTGGCTGACCCTCGTCGAAATACTGATTTTCGCCTTGATTCTCTTCGTCGGACTTCTCTACGTTTGGGTCAAGGGCGACTTGAAATGGTTTAAGAATGTGGTGCCCGACGAGCGTTTGAGCAAAGCGACGCCCGAGACGGCGACCCTGATTCGCGGCCGGGCCAACGAGGCCCAATAGCGCGCGAACGCGGAGTGATTTGGTATGTTTCCGACCCTGAAAGGGCAATTGCCCGACAACATCGTGACCACCAAGGTGGACGACGTCCTCAACTGGGCCCGCGCCTCCTCGGTGTGGTACCTGCTCTTCGGCCTGGCCTGCTGCGGCATCGAGCTGATGCAAACCGGCGGCCCGCGGTCCGACCTGGACCGATTCGGCGCGGTGTTTCGCGCCACTCCGCGCCAGTCCGACCTGATGATCGTCGCCGGCACGCTCACCTACAAGATGGCCCTGCGCACCAAGATCCTCTACGAGCAGATGCCCGAGCCCAAGTACGTGATCTCGATGGGCAGCTGCGCGAATTGCGGCGGCCTGTTTCAGCTGGCCTACTCGGTGGTGAAGGGCGTCGACAAGATCATCCCGGTCGACGTCTACGTCCCCGGGTGCCCGCCGCGGCCCGAGGCCCTGACTCAGGGGCTGCTCAAGATCCAAGAAAAGATGATGAAAGAAAAGTTCGCGCGGCGCGCGAGCTAAAGGAAAGTAGATGACTTTCGACGAGATCGCCAAAGTTTTGCAGGAGAAGTTTGAGGGCTCGGTCCCCACGACCGACCGCGCGGGGGATCCCTTTATCACCGTCCCCGCGGCGAAGATCGCCGAGATCCTCGCCTTCTGCCGCGACGACGCGATGCTGGCCTTCGACTGCCTGAGCAACTTGACGGGCGTCGACGCCCCGCCCGACGACCTCGACGTGGTCTATCATTTGTTTTCGTATCCCAAACGGCATTCCCTGACCCTCAAGGTCCGTGTGCCCAAGGCCAACGCCCGCGTGCCGACGGTCGAGGGCGTCTATCCCACCGCCAATTGGCAGGAGCGCGAGGCCTTCGACTTGGTCGGGGTGATCTTCGACGGGCACTCCGATCTGCGCCGCATCATGCTGCCGGACGATTGGGTGGGCTACCCGCTGCGCAAGGATTACAAAGAGCAAGAGGATTATCACGGCATGGCGACGACGCGGCCGTCGCTGCTGAATTCGTAATTAGGATTTTTCGATGGCGATTCAAACCCAAGAAATGCTGCTCAACATGGGCCCGCAGCATCCCTCCACCCACGGCGTCATCCGCTTCGTGGTGAAGACCGACGGCGAGGTGATGAGCGAGGCCCTGCCCGACGTCGGCTACCTGCACCGCTCCATCGAGAAGATCGGCGAGATCTGCGACTACAACGGCTTCATGCCCTATACCGACCGCGCGGATTACCTGTCGGCGATGAACGCCAACCAGGGCTATGCGATGGTCGTCGAGAAGCTGCTGGGGCTGGAGGTGCCGAAGCGCGCCGAATACCTGCGCGTCATCGCCGCCGAGTTCAACCGCATTATCTCGCACCTGCTTTCGGTCGGCGCCCTGGCTATGGACGTCGGCGCGGCCACCCCCTTCATCCACGCCCTCAAGGAGCGCGAGAAGGTCAACGACCTGATGGAGGCCCTCTGCGGCCAGCGCCTCACCTACAATTACGTGCGCATCGGCGGCGTCTCCTACGACATGCCGCCGGGCTTCAGCGAGCGTTCGTTGGCCTGG
>JADYZQ010000070.1 GCA_020853015.1 Deltaproteobacteria bacterium | reverse complement strand
GTGTTCGCGGCGAACTATCTCTGGTCCCGGCGCCGGTGGATCGAGGAAAAGCTGGCCGTATTGTTCCGTCCCAGGAAGGGCGCCGAAGTCTCCGCCGTCCTCGAGGAGTTCCGCGCCCGGAACCGCCGCCTCGCCGACTATAAACGGCTGGGTCAGGCCTTGGCTTGGGACGAGGAGTTCCCGCGCACCGCGACGATGAAGATCAAACGGCAATTGCTGGCCGAAAGGGTCCGGGCGCGCCCGGAGGCAACGGAAGGCCTTCAAGAATTGTGAGAAATCGGCATGGCGGATAAGTCGGAAGTCTTCCTGAATTTCTCCTCGTTGGGCGAGGCCCTGCGCGGCGCCTGCGACCGCTTTGCGGGGCGCGTCGCCCTCATCGAGGCGGATCGCGAGGAAGAGAGGCAGCGCTGGACCTACCGCCAAGCGAGGGAGGAGGCGGAGCGTTTCGCGGCGGCTTTGCAGGCCGGGAAATTCGCCCCGGAAGACCGCTGCGCCATCGTCATGTCGAATCAAGGCAAGTGGCTCCTTTCGGCCATGGGCGTATTCTGGGCCGGCGGGGTGCTCGTGCCCTTGGACTTCAAGCTGGGCCCGCAAGAATGGCTGCGATTGATCCGGCACAGCGAGCCGAAGATCCTTGTCGTCGAATGGGCGCTTTGGCGGCAGATCCTGGAGGCGGGAAGGCTACCGCAAGGTTTCCCCAAGACCTTCGTGACCGAGGCCCCCGCCGGGGCGGAATTGGGGGGCGCCTCGAGATGGGAAGAGGCATTCGTGCGGGATTTCCAATACCGGGAGCGCCGGCCGGAAGACGTCGCCGCGATCGTGTATTCCTCGGGGACCGGTGGGGCCATGAAAGGCTGCATGTTGACTCATGCGAACTACCTGAGCCAGCTGGAACAATTTCACCTCCGCACCGGCTTGAAGAGCGAGGATCGGTATTTTTCCTTCCTTCCGACCAATCATGCCATCGATTTCGTGTTCGGGTTTCTGTATCCCCTGAACGTCGGCGCCCAAGTGGTCCACCAGCGGGCGCTGAGGCCGCAATACCTGCTCCCCACCTTCAAAAAATACCGGATCACGGCCACGTCGATGGTCCCCATGTTGCTTGCGATGCTCAAATCGAAGTTGGAGGAGAAGTTAAAGGCCCTGCCGGGATCGAAACGCCTCGCCTTGCGCGGTCTGGTCGCGATCAATCGAGGTCTGACCCAAAGTCCGCGCCATTGGATATCCAAACGCCTATTGGCGAAGATCCACGACGAATTCGGCGGCTGCCTGCGCCTGATCATGACCGGAGGGGCCTTCGTCGAGCCCGGGCTCGCCCGGTTCTTTTACGATTTGGGCTTCTTCGTCGGGATCGGCTACGGCCTCACCGAGGCCGGGACCGCCGTCTCCGCCCCGACCTGGGGGAGATATTCCTACGACAACGTCGGTAAGGTGCTTCATTTGACGCGGGTCCGCATTGAAAACCCGGACGAGCGCGGGGTCGGGGAGATCTGGGTGAAGGGGCCCTCCGTGATGAAGGGGTATTGGAAAGAACTCGGCCTGACCGCCGAAACCCTCGTCGACGGATGGCTACGGACGGGAGATCTCGGCATCCTCGAGGACGGCGACACCTTGAAGATCGTCGGACGCATCAAGAATATGATCGTCACCGAGGGCGGCAAGAACATCTACCCCGAGGACGTCGAGCGTTATTTTGCCGGCCTTGAGGAGTGCGAGGAGTTCTGCGTCTTCTCCAAGAGCTACCTGTGGCCGGATCACCCCCTGGAGCGCGATCAGCTCTTGATGGTGCTGCGGCCCAAGGAGAGCGTTCAAAATGGTCGGATCCCCGCCGCGCTCAAGACCTGGAATCGGGGCATCCCCCAATACATGCGGGTCTCCGCGTTTTTGCTTTGGAAAGAGGAATTTCCGAGAACCGCGTCCCTAAAACTCAAGCGTCAGAACCTCGCCGATTTCATCCGGCACCGGTGCAAGGTCCAGGACGTCAAGGAGCTGAGGCCATGAGAAAATTCGCCATGCTGTTGATGATCGCCTGGAGGAACATCTTCCGGAACAAGCGCCGGGCCCTCCTGACGCTCTCCAT
The DNA here is from genome assembly GCA_020853015.1 of Deltaproteobacteria bacterium. Lineage (GTDB taxonomy): Bacteria > UBA10199 > UBA10199 > DSSB01 > DSSB01 > DSSB01. The sequence continues at coordinate 18,069 of JADYZQ010000070.1, read as the reverse complement.
CCTCGTGCTGGGCTGCTCCGGCCTGGTCGTGGTCGGCGGGTTCTTTCAAAACATGATCGAGGGCTTCGGAGAGGTGTTCATTCACAGCCAGACCGGACATATCCAGATCAACGCCAAGGGCTATCACCTCCACGGGACCCGCGCGCCGCTGGAATTTCTGATCGAGGACGACAAGCCGATCCAGGAGGTTTTGAGGGGGAACCCCCGGGTGTCCTACGCGGTGCCGCGCTTGAAGCTGCAGGGCATGGCCAGCACCGGCGAAACAGGCATCGCGGTCTTGGCCCTGGGAGTCGATCCCATTCTGGAAAAGCGCATGGGGCAGTTTCAGACCTCGCATCGCAACATGGCTTCTACCAACATCGTCGAGGGCAACGATTTGGACGCGGCGGATCCCTACGGCGTGGTCGTCGGCAGGGGGCTGTTGCAGTCCCTGGGGCTCAAGGTCGGCGACTCGCTCAATTTCTTGACCGCACGCAAGGCCGGCGCCTTGGATGGCGCGGAACTGCGCGTCCGCGGGGTCTTCGAGACCTTCATCAAGGACTTCGACGACCGTTCCATGAAGATGAATTTGAAGACCGCCCAGGATATTTTGGGTCTTCCCGATCAAATTCACAGTCTCTTGGTCCTCCTTGAGGACACCGCCGACACCGAGGTAGCCAAGTCGGAACTGGAGAGCGCGTTGAAGGGCAGGGGGGTGACCGCGGAGCTGTTTACCTGGGTGGAGCAGGGGCAGTACTACCGGCAGAGCAAAGAGCTGCTCCGGCAGATCTACATGACCATCCAGCTGATCATGTGCACCATCTTCTTCTTCAGCGTCGCGAACACGACCAACATGATACTCTCCGAGCGGATGCGGGAATTCGGCACCATGATGGCCATGGGCAACGGCCGAGGCGTCATTTTCGGGATGATCTTTTTGGAGACTTCGATCCTGGGTCTGCTGGGCTCGGGCCTGGGCCTCCTATTCGCGACCGGGGTCGGTTACCTCTTGTCCGCCGTGGGGATCCCCATGCAGCCCCCGCAGGCCTCGGGCGTTTATATCTGCACCATCTCGTTGAGCCCGGAGATCTACCTGCAGACTTTCGCCATCTCGATGGGGTCGACCCTGCTGTCCTCCTTGATCCCCGGCTATCGCGCCGCGCATTTCAAGATCATCCACGCCTTGGGCTACGTCTAAAGGCCGCGCCCGCTCTATTGCCCACTTTCTGCCCAATCGCTCAAACCCGCGCCGGGCCGTCGTTTCCGGGCGCCTCCTAAGCGCCTGATTTTCCGAGGGAAGGCCCCTGGCATGGTTATTGGACCGTTTATGTCGCGAGGGATCCCGATTCGAGGAGGGGATCCTTTGTCGAGGGAGGCGTGCCGTGTGGAATTCCAAACCTGGGGTATGCCTTGTCTCCGCCTGTATCGCAACGTCGTCCTTTTCTTCCATTGCCGCCCGCGGGACCGCTTTTGGCGGAAAACCCGCCGCGGGCCGCGAGTCCCGGGCTTGAGCCCCGCCGTCTCGTCGCCGCTTGGCTAGATACCCAAGTCCCCGGTTTGGATTTGCAACGAAACCTCCAGGAGGGTTCGGTAGCCGCGGCGGTCGAGGGACTCCCCGCCGCTCAGCGCGGCCGTTTGCAGCGAAGACTCGGGAGCGGGACGTTGGGTGAGTTCCTCTCCCTCGGCACGGAGGCGGATCCTGAATTGTTTCTCGAAGGGTTTTTCTCGGCGGCCCGGCGACTGGAGGGCGAAGGAAGATTTCAAGGATCCGCCGCGGCCTACGCGCTGCTGGCCTTGGCGGCGGGGGATAGCTCGCAGGGTCGCCGCGCCCGGGCGCGACTGAACGCGATGTCCGGCCGGGGAAGTTTCGGCGACCGCGCCGAATTCATGCTGGGCACCCAAGGCCTCGACCGTGTCGCCGGCGGCGTCAGCCATGCGGGCGCGGTCTTGGGCCTGGCGACGATCTTTTGCTCCTATCTGCGCCCGCTGCGGCCGCTGGCCGCGGGCGGCGTGCGCGTCCTCTCCCATCCCGGGGTGGCCGGCGCCTTGCTGGCCTCCGGAGGCTACCTGCTGGTGCGACAGGCGCCGGAGGCCTGGGCGGCCGGCGGGCGCTTGTTGTTCGGCAGCGCCGACGGAGGCCCCCATTCGAGCTTCGAGGACGTCTTGACCGTCTCGGGCTTCGCGATCGGGGCCTTGGGGATCGGCGTGGGGGTGACCAGCTTCGGTCTCGGCGCCAGGACCTTTGTGAGCAGCCGCGACGCCGCCTTGGCCCAGGGGTTCGGCCGTAGCGAGGCGAGCGCGGTCGCCGCGATGCGCGCCGACGCGGTCCGCCGGGCCGTGAACGACCCCGAAATCTGGGTGCAGTTCGCCCGTTCCCAGCCGGGATTGGCAGCCTGGCATCGCGGCTTGCTGAGCCACGGCGGCCTCTGGACCTCGCGGACCCTGCTTTACGGCTCCGCGGCGGTCGGCCTGGGCCGCTTTGGCCTCGGTATGGAACAATATCTCTCGGGAGGGAGGTCCGGCGGAGAAACTCCGCGGCATCCCGGCTTGGCCTCGCTCTTTTTCGGACTGGCCCTGGACGTCTCGCCGGCCGTGACGGTCCACCTGTACCGCGCCGGACGCGGCCATCGCGATTTCAATCTCGGCCCCGCGCTCAGCCAGGAATTGAGCGAACGGCACTACCAAGACCCCGCCCTGCGCCGAATCGTCTTGGAACGCCTGCGCCGCGGCGTCCCGTCCTTGCCGCCGGCGGCCGAGCGGGCCTTCATTCGTCAGGCCAACGTCGACCTCCTACAAGTGGAGCGTTTGCTGCGCCGGGCGGAAAGTTTGAGCCCGCTTTCCTTTTCGCAGGGGCGCGGGGAGATCCACGAGGTCTTCGGCGGCCCCGGCGCCGTCGTGCCGGAGCCGCCTCCGCCCGTTCATTTCTCCGCAGGGGCGCGGTGGGTCACGGCGGAGCAACGATCCGCGTTGGCCGGCTACGATTTGGCCGGGGTCCGTTCGGCTTATGCCGAAGGGAAAATGTCTCCCGTCGGCGCGCTACGGGCCTTGGTCGAGCACCCGGCCGCGCGAGACGGGGCGATCTTCCCCCGGCCCCTCGATCGCGGACCCCTGAGCGACCGGTTGTTCCGATTGGCGGAGGAGAGCCATCGCCGTTTCGAGCAGGGCCGGGCGCGTCCTTTGGAGGGCGTTTTGGTCGCGGTGAAGGATCTGTTTCCAGGCGCTGACGGGCGGATGCAGCTGGGCAGCAAGACGGCGCGAGTGGCGGGCGTCGAGGCGAGTCCCGTCGTCGCTACTTTGCTGGAGATGGGTGCGATTCCCGTCCCGGTAGGGATGGTGGCGGCGGCGAGTGGGGGCTCGGGGCAGCACGCCGGCTTCGGCTACGTGCCGCATCCGCGGCGGCCCGGTTTGGATCCGGCGGGTTCTTCCTCGGCAACCGCCCATGCGGTGGGCCGCGACGACCTGCCGATCGCCGTGGGCATCGGCACCGACACCGGCGGCTCGGTCTCGGCGCCGGCGGGGGCGGTGGGGGTCTTCGGCTTCGTGCCGCCCGCGGGCGTGATTTCGACTCGGAACATGGTTCCCTTCGCGACCTTTCTCGATCGGGTGGGCGTGATGGCCCGTGCGCCGCGCGACGCGATGACCGTGGCGCGCTATCTCTCGCGGGTCGCGGGCGAGGACCCGCACCAGCGCCTGCAAAATCCCGGAGCGCTCTATCAGGCCAGCCCGACGCGCCCCACGCTCGTCTACCTGGAGAGCCTTGTCGCCCAGGCCTCGCCCGAGGCGCGGGTCCATTTCCTGCAAAGCGTCGAGGCCCATCGCCGGCAGGGCTTCGAGGTGCGTTCCCTGGGGGCGGAATGGGATTTCTTGGCCGAGGCCCCCCTGCTGCTCTATCCCTTCGACGCCTACGTCGCGGGGGCCTTCACGCACACCAATCCCCTCCAACGCCAGCGCTTCGACCCACCGCGCCGGGTCTTGGACGAAAATCTAGCCGTCCGCCTGCCGAAGGGAGGCCTGTCCTTGAGTTTGGGATTTTACGACCAGGCGCGGGGACTCTCGCAGCGCTATCTCGAGTTGGTGCGGGGCAAGTTGGGGCAGGGGGTGGTGCTGGTCTCGCCCGCGGCGGAGGCCATTCCGACCGCCGAACTCGCCGCCGGCCGGGCAGGTCCGCGCCTGGACGGCCACGACCGGATCACGATGGCGAAGAATCGCATCCCCGAATGGGGGCAGATGACCCTTCCGGCCGAGGGAAGCCCGGAGGTCGGCGTCTCCGTCGCGGGGGCGTTGCCGGACCTGATGTACTTTACCGGCGAGGCGCGACCCCTGGCCTGGCGCCTGCGCGACCTGGCGCGTCCGGCCCGTAGCCTGCCGCTCGTGCCTTGGCTTCGCCCCGTTGCGCCCGCCGAGGAGCCGCCGGCGCCGCCGCGCGCGGCTAGAACGGTTTCGCTCCAGAGCGCGTCGCCTTGAGGACCGCCTCGATCCCGGTCGCGGCGACCGAGGCGAGGGTGCCGACGCCGGGGATCATCGGCAGGAAGCTCTTCCAGTCCCGGACGGTGTCGATGACGCCCTTGCCGAGGTTCTTGAAGAATTTATCGACCCGAAATCCCTGAAAAAGGAACTTCACCGAGCCCAAGACCCGCGAGGCGAGCGGGCCCACGCCGGGTAGGAAGCGCAAGGCCGCGCCGAGGCCGCCGAGGACCTTAAAAAATCCCGAACCGATCTTTTTGAAAAATCCGCCCAGCTTGCTCCAAAAGCCCGGGTACAGCGAGCGGTAGAAGCCGCCGCTCTTGGCGAGGCGCTGCTTTTCGGGGTTTAATTGGGCCCTGAGGGCCTCCAGCTTGCTTTGAACAACCTGGGCCTGTGGGCTGTTTTTTCCGTGCAGGGCCTCGGCCTGTTTCAACTCGGCCTTCAGCTGCTCCTCCTTCGCCTTTTGAAAGGCGGCGAGGGATCTTTCGGCCTCTTTATAGATACGGCCGAGGCGTTGGGTGAAGAGCCCCTTCATCTCGCCCTTGGAGAGCCCCAAGGCCTTGCGCAGGGCCTCGACCTTTTGCTTCTTTTCCTTGGCACTGAGGCCTCGGTCTTCTTGGATGGCTTCGAGTTGCTTTGTTACCTTCTGCAGGTCGATCGGCGCCTGGCCTTTGGCCCGGCGCTTTTGGTTGACCTCGGCCATTCGAGCCAGGGTCTTGGGGTCGGGGTGGGCGAGGGAGCGGGCGATCTGGTTTCGGACCTGGGCGATCATCCCCTGGGCCTCCTTGGGGATGGAGCCGGAGGTCGATTGGTATTGCGAGGCGCCGGGGGCGGGTGAGTTTTGGATTTGAGGGGCGGCCTGCGTCGCGGTCGCTCCGAAGGTGATGGAGCGGAAAAAACCTCCGATGGTATTTAGGATCATAGGGATTCCTCCTTGCCGGAGGAGCTTTTCAATTCTCTTGCCAATAGATGGTTTTAATTATGTTGAATAATAATATAACTATATTTCAATCAGTTGTTTAATAAACCTCACTTTATAATTTAGGATGATGGAATGCCGAAATTCGGTCGCTCCCTCCTCCCTAGCGGTCGAAAATCAAACTCCGCGAGCCCCTTGACAAGCGTTCCAAAGCACAAGAGATTAGCGTCCCGTTTTCCAATCCGAGGTGTCGCGATGTTCGGTAGCAAAGACAAGGTCCAAGAACTGGCCCAAAAGGTCGAACAACTCACCCAGCAGCTCGAAGAGCAGCAGCGCCGGCACGAGCACCAGCTCAAGGTGCTGCGCCAGCAGGTGGCCGCCATGCTGGCCGGCCTGCCTCCCACGGCGCAGAGCGTCCTCTCGGGGCTTCCCTACAGCGAGATCCCCAAGGAACAGGTCCCGGACTTCATCCAATCGGTGCCCAGCCTGTTGGTCCTCGACGTGCGCGGGGACGAGGGCTGGAGCCACGGCCACATCCCCGAGGCCAAGCACATCCCCGCCAACCAACTTTTGATGCGTGTGGGCGAGATGGCCGACAAGACTCGGCCTATTCTGACCGTCTGCGCGAACGGCAATACCGGCGTGACGGCGGCGCAGCTTCTGGCGAAGGAGGGCTTTCTGCACGTCTTCAACGCCCTGGGGGGCATGGCGGGATACAAAGGCCCCTTGGTCAAGCCCGAGCTGAAGGCCCTGGACGCCGGCGAGGTGCAGGGCGTCGACCGCGAGCTGATCGCGCGGGTACTGGAGGTTTTGGACCGGGACGTCCGGCCCGGCCTGAAACGCGACGGCGGCGACATCCAGGTCTTGGCGGTGGAGGAGGGCGTAGTGAAGGTGAAGATGGCCGGCGCCTGTTTCGGCTGCGGCGCGCAGAAACGCACTGTCGAGGACGGCATCAAGAACCACCTGATGCGCCTGATTCCCGAGATCAAGGGCGTGGAAGACCATACGCTGAACATCCCCGCCTAAAGGGCGGGCGCGATTCCTATAGCAACGTTAGGATTGGCCCAGCGATAAGGGCCCGAGGGCTCGGGTGCCGGGGCGGCGCTTGAGTTCTCATTTTCTCAGCTTTTCCCCGAACAATTCACGGTTGTCCTGAGTCGCCGCGGGCTTTGCCGGCTTGCCGTGGCTCCGTGCCGAGGTTTCGGTTGGAGATTTCTCGGAATTCCATTTTTATTTCGTCGGCCCTCCTCGGGCCTTTTGCGAGGTCGGAATCGGGGGCGAACCCGGAAGAGCAGGGCGGCTTCTCCGCGCGGGGATTCGTGCGCCGGCTTTTGGACTGTGACCTTGCGGAACGTTGGAGCGAGGGCGAGCGGCGGGAGTTGGCGGCCTTGGCCGGGGAGTCGAGTCCGGAGCTGTTCTTCGAGGCCTTGCTTCGGCTGGGCAAGAGGTTGGAGGCGGGCGGTAGGGATAGCGCGGCGGTCGATGTTTATGCTGCGGTGTTAGAGACCGTTCCCCCCTTAACGGGGGACAAGCGCGAAGGGCCCCTGCGGATTCTCGCGCAAGAGCGCCTCAACGCGCTCCAAGGCCTCGGAGCCTTCGCCCCCCGCTTCGAATTCCTGCTCAAAAATTTTACCCGCGACGCCGGCGACCCGCGGGCGATCCTTCCCATGCTGGCCGGGAGCGGCGTCTATGGCGTGGTGCGCGTCGCCGCGTTGGGGCGCTTGGCGGGGACGGCGCGGGCCGCTTGGTATAGCCGAGGGGCCGGCGCCCGTCTGCTTGCCGCCGGAGCGGCTTACGCGGCGGAGGTTCCCGTCTTCGCGCTCTCCGGTCGGGTCCTGCGCGGCCTTGGCGATGCTTCCCACGCCGAAGCGTCCGGCTTGGGCCATGATCTGGCCGGCGCCGCCCTGACCCTGGGGGCGCTCAAGGCCTTCGGCTGGGCGGGGACTGCGGCCTTTCGCAAATTGCACGGCGTCGACCGTTACGGTGTGGCGTCACGCGGCCTTGGCTTGATGGGGGCCGGCCGCGTCGCGACCTCGCAGTCCACGATGTTCTTCGGCCTCTTGGGCGCCCACCGTTTGGAAGAAGCCCTCGGTCTGCGTCCCGCCCGCGACGGGGCGACGACGCTCACCGACACGCTGGCTTCCATGCTGAGCTTGGGCGTGGGGGCGCATCTGGGGCATCGGCTGTTGGGGCGGCGCTTCTCGGCCCTTCAGCGGGAGCTGGGGCTGCGGGTCCAAGCGCAAGACACGCCTCTCGTGAATCTTGTAGGGACGAACCTCGCGTTCGCCCTTCCTGCGCCGAGGCGAAAACCAGGGGAGTCCCTGCATTCTTATTCCCTCGGGAGCGGATCGGGCCGCCCCTCGCGAGCCACCGGCGTTCGCGGCGAAGTCGAAAAACTCCTCGACCATCCGCGCCTCGACATCGCTTGGACGATTTTAAAGCGCTGGGGCGAATTCGAGCCCCGGCTGCGGGCTGCGGATATTTCCTATCTGGCCGCCAAGCTGGGAAAACGCCTCGACGCGAAGGGCGATTTGCCCCCCTTGCTCGCCACTCTCATGATGCGGCACCTGCTGCCCCAACTTCCGGAGGCCGAGGCCTTGCCGATCCTGAGCAAGCTGGAGAGCAAGCTGGCCGGCCCCGAGGAGCGATCCGTCGAGGCCGCGCTCGAAAGCCTCGCGGCCTTCGCTCCGCGAGCCTCCGCGGCCTATGCCGAGCGGCTTCTGCCCGCCTTGCGGCGCGTCGCCGAAGCGGATCACGATTGGCTGCCGGCCAAGGCCTTCCAGGCCATGGGCGCCTTCACCGAGGCCTTGCCGCCGGAGCGGCGCCTGGATCATGTCCTGGCCTTGGAGTCACGGATGTCCGAATTGGAGCTTTCTCCCGTCGCGGTCCTGCCGCGCGCCCTGTCTTTTCTCTCGCCGGAGGAGAGGGCTGTCGTGGCGCGGGTCGTCGAACGACGGCTCTTCGAAGAGGAAGCGGGCATGGCGGGGGAGCGCCGTGAGACCCTCGGCCTGATTTTTCCGCTACTGCCGGTCGGCGACGGCGGCGCCATGCTCGCCAGGCTGCAGGCCCTGGCGGAGGCTCCCAGGTGTCCGTTTCGAGTCCCCGCCTTGGAAATCTTGGGCGAGTGGACCGGGAATTTTTCGGCCCGGGAGCGCGCGGAGATAATACCTTGGGCGGCCCGGTTTCTCGACGACGGTCGCCTGACCCTGCGCTTGACCGCCTTGCAGACCCTTTGGAAATTGGCCCTCGAGAGTCCGGTGTCCGAACGCCTGGCCGCCGCGGCTCCCATGGCGAAGGCGCTGGGCGACGGTTCCGCCGAGGCGCGCGAGGCCGCTGTCGCCGCCTGGGGCCTTTTGGCGGCGGGCTTGCCGCCGGAACAGCGCTTGACGGTGGCCGAGAGGCTGCTGGCGCTCCGCTCGGACCCCGCCGCCGCGGTGCGGGATCGGTTATGGAAACAACTTTCCGAGATGGCGGAGGCCCTGGAGGCGAGGCCCGCGACGGAGCTGCTGAGACTTGCCTTGAGTCAGGTCGCCCTCGCGAAGGTCCCGATTCGGTTTTTGCAAAGCTTGGAGAAGAGGGTCTCCATGGACGCCTTGGCGGCCTCCAACGAGGCGGCCGAGGGCCGGGACTTTTTCCGCTACGCGGCCTACCTCAGGGCGGGGCTGCCCTTGGAACCGATTCTGTGGAAGGCCTACCTGCGTGCGGCCAAGCCGGAGGCCTTTCTCGCGGCGGCGGGGACGGATTTGAGCGCCTTTCGCCGCGGCGGAAGCCCGAAACCGGGGAATGAGCGGCAGCTGCTCTTGTCCTACGCCGCCTTGGAGGTGTGGGAGGGGCTGAGCTTCGAGGATTTTCGCCGGGGGATCCGAGGCCATTCGCCGCCGCCTCCTTTCTTGACCGAGGCCTTCCGCGCCGAGGTTCGGACGCAGGTCTCGCTGCATGGGCGGATCGACAAGGGAAAGATCGCGCAGGCTTTGGCCCCGCTGGAGAAGCCGGCGGAGTTGGAGGCCTTTCGCAAGGACCTGGACGCGCTCATCCAGGCGCGTCGTTCCGAGCTGCGCGCGGTGCGGGAAGAGGTGAAGGCAGCCTTCCCGAGGGGTTGGGAGAAGCTGCGCCTCCCCGCGATGTCGGCCGCCGCCGAGGGGCTATTGCCGAGGTTGTGGCCGCATCGCGAGCTGCCGGCGGTCCGGGAGCTGATCCTGCGCTTCGGTCTATTCCTCGCCTGGCATCGCCTCGAGGGCTCGGCTCTCGCGACGCGCGTGTCCGCCTTGCGGGGTCGAGAGCTAAGCTCCAAGGCCCTGGGCGAGGGCTTGAAGGCCTTGGAGGAGTTCTACCGGGACTCGGTGGCGGAGACCTTCGGTGCCTTGGGCCTAAAGGCCGAGGAGATCCCCGCGCTTCGCCGGCAGCGCCAGCTGCTGGCGGCGGAGCTCGCCCGCATGCGCCGCGTGGAGGGGGCGCCGGTCGAGGTGGAGTTCCTGCCTTCCAAGACGGAAGCGGACCGATTTTTTGCCTTCGTCTCGGAGGATTGCAATACCGAGCGGCAAAGGGCGATTTTTCGACCGGATTTTCAGCTGGTGCGGATGGTCTCCGAGGGGCGCCTTCGGGGCCTGGTCTATGCGCAAAAGAAGACCTTGGACCGAAAGGAAGTCCTGGTCTTGGGCCTGCAGCCGCGGGCCTCCTGGGCGATCGACCACCGCGATCTCCTGCGGGCGGTCGAGCGCGAGTTCGCCCGGGTCGCCGAGGCGACGGGTTACGATGCGGTGCTGTTGATGGCCGACGAGAACCAGCAGTCCAATCGCGCCGACATGCTGGAGGCGATCCGCGAACGCGCCTATCCGCGCAGGAGCTTCCGGCAAAAAGTCTCCGGCGCCGTCTTCGAGGGGAGGGAATTCCAGGTCCTCTGGGAGCGGCCTCCGGGAATGCCTCTATGAAGAGGCGGTCATCCCCAAGATACATATTTCACCGATTTCACGGCTGCCTTGCCTCAACGCCAAGATCCGGGCCAAGATCGTTCCATCTTTACACTAGTGTGATCACCGCGCATAATTATCAGAAAGTTAGCTTATTATTCAAATTCAAGGGGGGGTATGCCGAAATTCAAGGGGGGCGATTTCGTCGAGTTTGGGGCCTTTTGTCTAGTTTTTGCGCTGGTATTCGCGGCAAAATTAGAGACGAGCTGGAGTAGCTCCTCAACCGGAGCCACCCGCTCATTCGAGCATGTGTCGCTCTTCGGCGCTGTCGAGATACCCGAAAAGGCCGCGTATAGCGATGTGAAGCGAGTTAATCCATTCGAATCCGGCACGATATCTAACTGCGACATAAACGTCCTTAAAACTGGCTGGTTCGACATCGTCGACCATGACTCTGAGCCCGATCCATTCTTCGGCATCTTCAACAATGTAAGAGACATGAGGCAAGATATCAATTCTGTCGCCGTCACCTATGCTGTTATAGGAGGCGAACCGCTCGAGGTAACGAGTACTCCAATAAAAAAATTCGAATCTGTTTTGGGGGCGCCTTTTACCTGCGATGACTTTTTTGCCGGTTCCGGCCTCGAAAGGAAAGGCGACGAAGGTTGTTGGGCAAAGACATTTTCCGCGGCTTTGAATCTAGCTCCCGGAGATCATCAGATTCAAACCCAATTCTTTTATTCCGGAGAAATTATCTTAGACAACATCATTACCGTCCAAGTCGTATCATGTGACTAGGATGTCCACTCCTGAATGCCGCTCCGCCGAAACCGGCCCCATAGCGGCCGGTAAAAAGTGACGGACCCTTCAATTTCGTTTTCAAATCCAGCGGATTGAAGTAGCTTAGGCCCACTCCGAGGTAACCGTGGCCCTTCAACTCCCATGCAGCTCCTGCGGCGGCTCCGTGCCATTTCCTTCGAAGGCCTTGTTCTACGCCGTTTGCCCCTATTGCGGCTCGATGCTGGTGCGCAAGGATCTCCACCTCGAAAGCCTGGGGCAGGTCGCCCTGTTGCAGGACGACTACTCGCCGCTGCAGATCGGCTCGGAAGGCAGCTGCGACGGCAAGGCCTTCGTCCTGACCGGCCGTATCCGGCGCTGTTGGGCCGAAGGGGCCTGGAACGAGTGGTTCATGGACTTCGGCGACGAGGGTGAGGCCTGGTTGGCGGAGGCGCAGGGTTTTTACTCGGTCTCGAGGCCCGAGCCGTTGCCCAAGCCGGTTCCCAATCTCGAACAACTGCAGGTGGGCACGGTGTGGGAGCTGGGGAACAAGCGCTACCAGGTCGACGACCGGCGCGAGGCCGTCGTCGAGGGCATCGCCGGCCAGCTGCCTTTCTTGCTTAAGCCCGGCGAGAAGAGCGTCGGCGTGGATTTCAGCGGGCCCGACGGGCGCTTCGCCACCTTGGAATTCGCCGCGGGCGAGGCGCGGCTCTATGTCGGCGAATATCTGGAGCTGCCGGACTTGAGGATGAAAAACTTGAGGGAGCTGGATGGCTGGTGAGAAGGCGAAAGTCCTGAATTGTGTGCAGTGCGGCGGCGCCGTCCAATGGCGCGCGCCCGGCTTCTCGATCACCCTCGTCTGCGGGCATTGCGGCGCCGTCCTGGACGTCTCCAACCCCGAGATCCAGGTCCTGATCCAGGCGCAGGAGAAGACGCGCCTTAAGCCGCTGATCCCCCTGGGGACCCGGGGAAAGTTCCACGGCGAGACCTACGAGGTGATCGGCTTCATGCAGCGCGCCGACGGGACCGGGCAATACAAGTGGCGCGAATACCTCCTCTTCAATCCCTACATCGGCTACCGCTGGCTGGTCGAGGCGGATGGGCACTGGAACTACGTCATATCCACCAAGCAGAAGCCCCACCGGCGGGACAAGTCAGCTCAATATCTCAATAAATCCTATCAGCTCTTCCTCACCGGCGAGGCCCAGGTGCTCTACGTCCTGGGAGAATTTTACTGGCGGGTGAAGAAGGGCGACCGCGTCTCCGTCCAGGACTTCATCAACCCGCCCGAGATGCTTTCCCGCGAGTGGGACGCCGGCGAAGAGGTCTGGTCCATCGGCGAGTACGTCGAGCCCGAGGTCGTGCAGGCCGCCTTCGGCATAAAAGCGATGCCGGCTCGCATCGGAGTCTCTCCTAATCAACCCTCCCCCCACGACGCGAAGTACCGCCGGATTTTTTGGGCCGCGGCGGTGATGACTCTGCTGCTTCTCTTGATCCAGCTGGGGACGAATCGCTCCGGCCGCCAAGACCCCGTTTATGTAGAGGTGGCGAGCGCAGCCGGTCTGAAAGCCGCCGGGGGGAAGCTTCCGAAGCTCGCCCACGTACGGGCCGGCGGGCTGGACTTTCTGCTTCGCACCACGGTGAGCGGTTATGCGGGACCCTATCTCAACTTGGATGTCCAGATGAAGACCCCGACCGGCATCGATACCTTTCGGGTCTTCCAAGAGTTTCGAAATGCCGCCGAGAGGGCCACCGCGGTCAGCGCGATCGCCGACCTTCCCGACGGCGATTACCAGGTGACGGTGCAGCCCTTTTCGGGGCCCTGGCCGATGTCCGGAGAGTTTCGGATCGAATTGATCCCGCAGCGCTCCCAATGGTCCAATTTTGTCGGGGCGGGGCTGTTGCTTTGGTTTTATCCCCTGTGGCTGAAATTCCGCCGGTGGAGTTTTAATACCACGCGTTGGATGCAAAGCGATTTTGCGGAAGAGTAGGGCATTATGAAAAGATACTTGATCTTCGGGGCGATCGTCCTGGCCGGCTTGGGCGGCGTCAATCGGACGAATTTCGTCCTGTCGAAATTTTTTCTCCGCACCCTGAACCAGATGGGTTCCGGCGGCGGCTACGGTTTCAGCCATAAATAAAGGAGGCAACGATGCAATGGGACGGAATCTTGCAAAATTTGTTATCGGCGGCGGTTTTTACGGCCTTGGGAATGTTGCTTTTTGTCATCAGTTTTTTCGTATTCGACAAGATCACTCCGTATTCGCTCTGGAAAGAATTGATCGAGGAGCATAACACCGCGTTGGCCATCGTGATCGGTTCGATTTCCCTGGGCATGTGCTTGATCATCGCCATGGCGGTGCACTGAGGCCATGTCCTACCTCCTGCTGCTCTCCGTCTTTGTGATCGCCACCTGCGGCCTGGTCTACGAGCTGGTCGCGGGGACCCTGGCGAGCTACCTCTTGGGCGACTCGGTGACGCAGTTCTCCACCGTCATCGGCGTCTACCTCTTCTCGATGGGAATCGGGAGCTACCTTTCCAAATACGTCCGGGGCAACCTGGTGGCGGTCTTCATCCAGGTCGAGCTGATCATCGGCTTGGTGGGCGGCTTCTCGGCGGCCCTCCTGTTCGCCAGCTTCCATTACGTGGCGGGCTTTCGCGCCTTGCTGTACTCGATGGTGGCCTTGATCGGCACCTTGGTGGGTCTCGAGATTCCGCTGCTGATGCGCATCCTGAAGGACCGCTTCGAGTTCAAGGACCTCGTCTCGAAGGTCTTCACATTCGACTACATCGGGGCCCTGGTCGCCTCGCTGCTGTTTCCCTTGCTCCTGATCCCGCGCCTGGGGCTGATCCGAACCTCGCTGCTCTTCGGGATCTTCAACGTCCTGGTGGCCCTCTGGGCCCTGCATCTGTTTCGGAACCAATTGGGCTGGCCCAAGCTGCTGCGCGGCGCGGGCACCTTGGTGCTGATCCTGCTCGGGCTGGGTTTCGCGTATTCGGGCCGGATCCAAGAGTGGTCCGAGACGGCGGCCTTCTCCGAGCGCATCGTCTTCTCCAAGAGCTCCGACTACCAGCGCATCGTGCTGACCTCCGAGTCCGACGAGCTGCGGCTCTACCTGAACGGACACCTCCAATTCAGCTCCCGCGACGAATACCGCTACCACGAGGCCTTGGTCCACGTCGGGCTGCGCGCCGTCCCCCAACCCAGGCGAGTCTTGGTTCTCGGCGGAGGCGACGGCCTGGCGGTGCGCGAGATCCTGAAATATCCCGAGGTCGAGTCGGTCACCTTGGTCGATCTCGACCCCGAGGTGACGCATCTATTTCAGACCCAGCCGCTCTTGACCAAGCTCAACGGCGGCTCCCTGAGCTCGCCCAAGGTTAGCGTGGTCAATGCCGACGCCTTCATCTGGGCGAAGCAGGCGGCGCCGGGCTACGACTTCGTCGTCGTCGACTTCCCCGATCCCACCAACTTTTCCCTGGGCAAGCTCTACACCACCGCCTTTTACCGCGAGCTGGAACGCCTCTTGGCGCCCGAGGGCCTCGCGGTCGTGCAGAGCACCTCGCCCTTGGTGGCGCGCAAGTCCTTTTGGTGCGTCAACCGCTCGCTGAATAGTGTCGGGTTTAAGACACTGCCGTACCACGTCTACGTGCCATCCTTTGGCGAGTGGGGCTTTATCCTGGCGGGGAAGCTTGAGCCGAAGATCGCGGCGGGGCGGGCCTTGCCGGCCGATTTAAAGTTCCTGCGCGAGTCCATGTTGCAAGCGCTGACGGAGTTTCCGCCCGACATGGCCCCCGTGGAGACCGAGATCAACCAGCTCAACAACCAGGCCCTGGTCCGCTACTACGAGGAGGAATGGGCTCGGTATCCGGGAGGCGGATGAAGGCGCTCTGGACCCGGCGGCGCTTTTTGCGGGGCTTCGGCGGCGGCATCGCCGCCGCGGGCCTGCTGGCGGCCTGCGGGCGCCTGGGCGGTTCGCGCCGCGAGATCCCCGGGCGGATCTGCGGGGCCGACGCGGCCCGTGCGCACCGGCTGCGCGCGGGCGGATTTCCCTCGCCCAGCCGCGTCGAGCGGGCCTCCTGCGTCATCGTCGGCGGCGGGATCGCGGGGCTCTCCGCCGCTTGGCGGCTTAGCAAGGCCGGCTTCGAGGACTTCGTCCTTTTGGAATTGGATGAGGCAAGCGGCGGTAATTCGCGCGGCGGGGAGAATGCGATTTCCGCCTACCCCTGGGGCGCCCACTATGTTCCCCTGGTCAATCCCGAGTCCGAAGCGGTCCTGCGGATGTTTCAAGAGTTGGGCGTGATCTCCGGCTTCGATGCCGCCGGCCGGCCTCGTTACCACGAGCTTTATCTGTGCGCCGAGCCGGAAGAACGGTTGTTCCTCCAAGGGGCCTGGCAAAGCGGCATTGTCCCGCGCGAAGGACTGAGCCTTGAGGAGCGGGACGAGATGGCCCGCTTCCACGAGAAGATGGCCGCCTTCGGCGCCGCGAAGGGGGGCGACGGCCGCTGGGCCTTCGCGATTCCGGTCGATTTGAGCTCGCGAGATCCGAAGATTTTAACCTTGGATCGTCAAAGCATGGCGCAGTGGTTGGATGGCGAAGGGCTTCGCTCTCGGCCGCTGCGCTGGTACGTCGATTACTGCTGTCGCGACGACTTCGGGACGCCCGCGGATCAGGTCTCCGCCTGGGCCGGGATCCACTATTTTGCCGGGCGCCGCGGCCAGGCGGCGAACGCCGAGCCCAATACCGTCCTGACTTGGCCGGAGGGAAATGGATGGCTGGCGAGGCGCCTGCGCGAGGCCTGCGGCGATCGGGTGCGCTGCGACGCCGTGGTCTACAAGGTCGCCGCCGAGAGTTCCGGCCGCCGGGTCGAGTATTGGGACGCGCGGGGCGACGAGACTCGGGCGCTTAGGGCGGATCAGGTGATCTACGCGGCCCCGCGCTTCACCGCCGCGTATACGGTCGATGAATACCAAAGATCCCGGCCCGATGCCTTGGCGGCCTTTCACTATGCCCCCTGGCTCGTCGCCAACTTAAGCCTGCCGCGCCCGCCGCGGGGGAAGGGGGCGCCGCTCGCCTGGGACAACGTCCTCTACGAGAGCCCCGGTCTGGGCTACGTGGTGGCCACGCACCAAGGGCTGAAGAGCGTCCCGGGGCCGACGGTCCTGACCTACTATCGGCCCCTGGACCAAGAGGCCCCCGTCGCCGCGCGGCGCTCGGCCTTGGCTCGGAGCTACGCGGAGTGGCAGGACATGACTTTGAATGACCTCGACCGCGCGCACCCCGAGCTGCGCGCGGAGGCGGAGCGCCTCGACGTCTGGCTTTGGGGCCACGGCATGATCCGTCCCGAGCCTGGGTTCCTGTGGGGGCCGGCGCGCGCGGCCGCCGGGCGAGGCCTGTCGGGCCTGCACTTTGCGCACAGCGACATGAGCGGGATGTCGCTCTTCGAGGAGGCCCACGAACGCGGGATCGCGGCGGCGGACGCGGTGCTGAAATCCCTGGGAAAGAAGGTGCCGGCATAAAGCGATGAAGACTGCTTCCCCTCCAACTCCCTGGATCCGTTCGCCGGGCTTCGACGCCGCCTTCATCCTAGCGCCGATGGTCCTGCCGGCCCTGGCGGTCGTCGCCCTGCGCGGCTATTTCGACCAAGACCCGCCGCTCCCGCTCTGGGGCTGGCTGGTCCTGGTTTTGGGCATCGACGTCGCCCATGTCTACGCCACCCTCTACCGCACCTACGCCGACCCCGAGGCGCGGACCCGGCACGCGACGCTTTTGCGGCTGGCGCCGCTATTGTGCTGGGTGGCCGGGGTCGCGCTCTACGCGAGCGACGATAAGCTCTTTTGGTCGGCCTTGGCCTATCTGGCCGTCTTTCACTTCATCCGGCAGCAGTACGGTTTTCTGCGGATCTATGCCCGGCGCGAGCCCGCCACGCGCCCCAGCCGCGCCATCGACGCCGCGGCGATCTATCTCGCCACCCTCTACCCCATCGTCTACTGGCACGCCCATCTGCCGCGGAATTTCGACTGGCTGATCTCGGGCGATTTTATTCCCGGCCTCCCGCTTTGGGTAGAACGGGCGACGGCGGGCCTTTACGTCGCGGCCCTCGCGGCCTACGCCGTGAAGGAGATCCTGGCCTGGCGAAAGACGCGGTCCTGGAACTGGCCCAAGCAGCTCTTGCTGGCTGGCACCGCCTTGTCCTGGTACGTCGGGA
This sequence comes from Deltaproteobacteria bacterium, assembly GCA_020853015.1. Classification (GTDB taxonomy): domain Bacteria; phylum UBA10199; class UBA10199; order DSSB01; family DSSB01; genus DSSB01. The sequence continues at coordinate 816 of JADYZQ010000070.1, read as the reverse complement.
TCGTCTGGCTGAACGGCGATCTGGCCTTCACCCTGACCAACGTCGTCGCCCACGGGATTCCCTACGTCGCCCTCGTTTGGAGCAGCGGGGAGCGGCGTCTCCCGGCTTCGACCGGTCGGCGCGGGGTCTACGCCCTGGCGGCCTTGCCGCTATTTTTCGGACTGCTCTGGCTCTTGGCCTACGTGGAAGAAGGCCTGTGGCACGGGCTCTTATGGCGGGACAAGGCCGGTTTGTTCCCGTGGTTCCAAGGCCTGCCAGTGCTTCAAGACACGTCCCTGTTGGCGGTCCTCGTCCCCCTCTTGGCGCTGCCGCAGGCGACGCACTACGTCCTGGACGGATTCATCTGGCGACTGCGTCGTGGAGACGTCGCGTGGGCCCAGGCCTCGCAAAGTGAGGAAAGGTTGGCGGCCTAAACTATATGAAGCCACTTTACCTGGAAAAGAAGCTCTCCTTGATCCTGCGCCCCGGCCTGAGCCTCCTGGAACAGCCCGAGGCCTTTTGGCGAGAGCTGACCTCGGTCGCCCGCGTGCGCATCCTGCGGCAGGACCGCGCGCCCGCCGTCCGCGCCTTTTTGCTGGCCGAGTCCAGCCTGCTGGTCTGGCGGGACCGTCTGATGCTGAGCACTTGCGGGAGCGGCGAATTGAAGGCCTTGGTACCTTGGCTGCGGGAGAAGTTGGGCGACGATGCGGTCCTCGCTTCGCTATACGAGACTCCGGAATGGATGACCGAGCTTTCCTTGAGGCGTGAAGTCGGCGGCGACGCCGCATTATTGCCCTCGTGGGGGAGCTGCCGCAAGGCGGTCCTCGTGGGCTTCGC
>JADYZQ010000069.1 GCA_020853015.1 Deltaproteobacteria bacterium | reverse complement strand
CAGGGCACCGAGGTCTCGAAGGACTCGGCGAGGAAGTAGTGCTTCATCACGAAGTCGCGGATGTAGGCGATGCCGAAGGTCAGCTGGTAGCCGCGGATGCCGTTCTCGGCGCCGGCCTTCATCCCGCCCCGGCGCTTGGCCAGGCCGTAGACCGTCTTCTCTTGCGCGGCGACCTCGGCCCGGCTGCCCTCGAAGACGATGGTGCAGGCGACCATCTGCTGCGGGTCGAAGCCCTTGAGCTTCACGACGAAGAATTTTTCCAGCTTGCTCTTCAGCGCCTTGAGACCGGTCGCCTTGGGCTTGAGCGCCATGCCGAATTGGAATTGCAGGTTGTCGACCAGCCGGATGCTGGCGGGCACCGCGTGGGTCTGGGCCAGCTCGTAGAGGAAGGCGACGCCGTCTTTGAAAGTCGGAAACAGGATCGAGCCGTAATTCTGCACTTCCGGCAGGGGAAAGAGCTTCACCACCGCCGAGGTGACGATGCCCAAGTTTCCCTCCGAGCCGAAGAGCCAGAGCCGCGGGTCGCTGCCCACCGACTCGCGGGGGGTGACCGAGCTGCGCTCGAGCTTGCCGGCGGCGGTCACGGCGTGGATGTCGAGGACCAAATCCTCGATGTTGCCGTAGCGGTTTTTCTTCATGCCGCTGGCATGGGTGGCGATCCAGCCGCCCAGGGTGGAAAACTCGATGGAGTCCGGCTCGTGGCCCATCGTGAAGCCGTAATTTTTAAGTTGTTCGACGATGTGGCGCCCGACCGCGCCGGCCTGGATGCAGGCCATGCGGTTGACGGGGTCGATCCAGAGGATGCGGTTCATACGCCGCATGTCGACCGAGACGATGAAGCGGGCCTCGTTCTCGGGGCAGCGCAGGGCCTCGGTCACCGAGGTGCCGCCGCCGAAGGGGATGAGGCAGGCCTCATGCTTCAGCGCCGCCTCGACCAGGGCCGCGACCTGCCCTTCCTCGGTAGGGAAGACGACCAGGTCGGGGATGCGGCCGATCTTGCCGTACTTGATCGCGAACATCTCCTCTTGGGTGTGGCCGTGGCCGTGGCGCAGGCGGACCTTCGGGTCTTGGCTCAGCTGGTCCTCGGCGAAGATCTTGCGCAGCTCGGCGAGAAACTGGGGGTGCGCCAGCGCCTCGGGGATGGGCGTGGGGTAGGCCGGCGGATAGACGTCGTCGGCGCGCACCGGCACTTTCATGACTTCGCTTACCCAGGGGAGCAGCGAGGGCAGCTCCTGGCCGCAAAGCGAGTAGCGCGAGCCGGTCAGCCGGACGCTGCCGTTGTTTAGGATTTCGAATTTCGTGTCGCGGAAGCCCCAGACGTCGAGGCTCTCTTCTTCATCGGGCTTGGGAGCGGGGGCCGGGGGGAAGATGCGGGTCGGCGAGTTTTCCATGCGCGATTCCTCTGTAAAGATTTCCCGGGAAAGAATGGGCCTTGAGCTAGACGAATTTTATAGGAAAAACAAGTCTAAAATAGACTGACATGTCAGTTTAATCTTGAGCTAATTTCCTATGATTTTTCCAGTATTTGACAGGGCGTGCCGAGGTATGAGAAGGAGGTCTTGGCGGGCATCCCCCCTTGCGGGGCCCGCAGCTTTTATGGGCCAACACCTCGACAAAGAGCAGCGCAAAATTCAACTGATGCAGGCCGCCTTGGCCGCCTTCGGCAAGAAGGGCTATCACGACACACAGGTCTCGGACATCATCGCGCAGGCGAAGGTCGCGCGCGGCACCTTTTATCTTTACTTCGAAGGAAAGCGCGAGATCTTCGAGGCGATCATCGCGCAGATCTTCCAGGAGATCGCCGGGCAGATACGCGCCCTGCCGCTCGACGCCGTCGACCAGATCCCGGCGCAGATCATGGGCAACCTGCGGCGCATTACGGCCCTGCTGATGAAGAATCCGCTTTGGATTAAGTTGGTGTTCAGCGACGCGGTCGGCCTGGACAGCGAATTCGACGATCACATCCGAAAATTCTATCAGCTGGTCCTCGACTACATCCAGCGCGGCCTCAGGCAGGGGCAGAAGATGGGCTTCGTGCGCGAGGGGGACGTCGGGGTGCTGGCGGTCTGCCTGCTGGGCGCGGTGAAAGAGGTGTTTTACCAGTACGTCCTGGGCACCGAGAAACCCGCGATCCGCGACATCGAGCGCGAGATCTACACCTTCGTCATCACCGGCATCATCCACCCCGCGCTGCGCGGGGGCTTGGACGCGATCCTGGGCAGCATCGAGGAGGCCGAGGCGCCGAAGCGGGCGCGGGGCTAAGCGATCGCCGGGATAATTTTTAAGAATCCTTTGCCGCATAAATCGCGGCCGGGAGAAGCATGAAGGTCCTCCACGAATTTCGCATCCCCTACCAACGGGACCCCGACCTAGCGGCCTTGGTCGCCGCGCACCTGGGTATCACCCCCGATCAAATCGGCGACATCCGCGTCCTGAAGCGCAGCCTTGACGCCCGGCAACGGCGCAAGCTGGCCTGGGTCTACTCCCTTGAGGTCTATTTCCGGGGCGAGGAGGTCGCGCGGGCCTTCGAGCCTTTTCCGCAGCTCTCCTGGAAGGGGCCGCCGCCGCTCATCCTCGGCGCGGGGCCGGCGGGGCTCTTCGCGGCCCACACTTTTCTGGCCCACGGGATCAAGCCCGTCCTCTTCGAGCGCGGTGCGCGGACCCACGCGCGGATGCTCAAGATCAGCCGCTACTGGCGGCGCGGCGAGCTCGATCCGGACAGCAACGTCTGCAACGGCGAGGGCGGGGCCGGCACCTTCAGCGACGGCAAGCTGATCACACGGATCAAGAGCCCGCTGATCCCGCGCGTGATGCAGGCCTTCGTCGACTACGGCGCGCCGCCGGAGATCGCCTATGTCTACAACCCGCACGTCGGCAGCAACCTGATCCGCGAGGTCATCAAGAAGATGAGCGACGACCTGATCGCGCGCGGGGGCGAGCTGCGCTTTGACACAAGGGTCTCGGCCCTGGACCTGGCCGGCAACCGGACGCAGGGCGTCGTCTTGGCCGACGGGACGAAAGTCGCGGGCACCGGGCTTATCTTGGCCTGCGGGCACAGCGCGGGGGATTTTTTTCATACCCTGCAATCGCAGGGGGTTTGTTTCGAGCCGAAGCCCTTCGCCTTGGGGCTGCGCATCGAGCACCCCCAGGCCACTATCGACCGCTGGCAATACGGCGAGGCCTGCGGCCTGCCGGAGCTGGAGACGGCGCAATACAAGCTGCAAAGCTATTGGGATACCGAAAAGGTTGGCGTCTACACCTTCTGCATGTGCCCGGGCGGCTACGTCATCTCCAGCACCACCGACCCCGGGACGATCGTCGTCAACGGGATGAGCAACTACCACCGCAATTCCAAATGGGCGAACGCGGCGGTGGTCTGCAGCGTCGACACCGGGCGCGTGGCCGGCGAGGGGCCCTTCAAGATGATGGAGTTTCAGCGCGGGATCGAGCGCCAAGTCTACGCCGCGAGCCGCGCGCGCGGCGAGGGCCGGGCGATCCCGGCGCAGCGCCTGGAGGATTTTCTGGAGGGCCGCGAGGGCCCGGTCACGGCCAAGTCGAGCTGCCCCTCCGGCATCGTGGCGGCGGATCTCTCGAAGCTGCTGCCGGAGTGGATCGCCGATTACCTGCGAAAGGGGCTCTTGGATTTCGACCGAAGGCGCCGCGGCTTCGCCCACCCCGACGCGGTCCTGCACGCGGTGGAGTCGCGCACCTCCTCGCCGGTGCGTATCCCCCGCGACCCGGAAACCTTCGAGAGCGTGTCGACCGAGGGGCTCTTCCCCTGCGGGGAGGGCCCGGGCTACGCGGGCGGCATCACCAGCGCCGCGGTGGACGGGATGCGGGCGGCCTTGGCGTGGATCGGGAAGTTCGCCCGGCCTCTGTAAGGCAAAGGCGCGCTTCCCTGGAGACGGGCCCTTCGGCTAGAGCGATATTTTTTGCGTAAAAATTTCCCGGCCCAAGGGATCGGGCCTCGTCGCCAAAGAAAAAGCGGTCATTTTTCCAATAAACTTTTCAACTTCGCGTAGGCTTGTTTCACCGACCGCGTCGAGGCCCAGCGGATCAAGGGTTTGAAGAGGCAAAGATAGGGCGGTAGCTGCACTTCGCTAAATTCCATGATTTCGGTCCCCTCCGGCACCGCCTCGAATTTTCGGTAACCTTGATACGGGAATTGCCCGCCCAGGCTGCGAATCCAAATCAGCCGGTCGGGGACCCATTCGGTGATTTCCATGTTCCAATCGAAGGACTGGCCGGCCGTCTTTCGCAATTCCCGGAAAGTGGAGCCCTTGCCCAGGGGGCCTTGGGAGGTCACTTGGACCTCCTGGATTTCGGGCTGCCATTGAAGGTCGTTTTCGACCTGAGTGACGAAGGCAAACACTGCTTCGACAGGGCGACGGATTATCGTTCGAGTCGTCACCCGCAGGCGGCGTAGGCGTTTCCCCAAGCGCTTCAGCCAATGCAGGGGAGAATAGCGGACGGGACCCGGAACCGGGGGAAGCAGGAAGGCTTCCAGGGCGTCCCGGCAATGGCGCAGGTCCAGCTCGCGCTGCAAGCTTCGCTCGCCCATCTTCATGGTCCAGTTATGGTTGCTGCGGAAGACGGGTTTGAGCAGGAAGGAAAAAAGCCGCAAGATGGGTTTGTCGGCCCGCACGGTCCAATCGTAGCTGATCCGCACCCATTCCCGGTCTTGGCTGAGCCGCCAAATCCCCGTGCCATTTAGGTCTCCCTTGGCCTCCAGGGAAAATCCATGCGGTTTCCTGGATTCGGTCACGCGATAATCAAAGCGGATCCGATAGGGCAGCCAGCCTTGCGCGCGGATTTTGCCCCTTTGCCCGACCTGCTCCTTGTCGCCCTT
>JADYZQ010000068.1 GCA_020853015.1 Deltaproteobacteria bacterium | reverse complement strand
GCGGATCATGTGCTCGATGGCGAGCAGGGCGTATTCGGTTTTTTTGTTAAAATGCAGCACAATTACGACCGTTTAGATCCATGAAAACGAATTAAATATTTGAAAATAATATTAATAAATTCAAATATTTAAATTGCTTTTCCCTGTGGATATTCTTCTATATAAGACTAAATTAGTCTTATATAGACCTCCTCCCTTTATAACGGCCGTCCGGCGCCCTGTCAACGGGGTCGACGCTTTTTTCCGTAGGCTTCCGAGGAGGGACTTTCTAAAATGCTAGACCGCAGACATGCCCCCCCCCTCCGGGAAGGAAAGAGACAACCTTAGAACACCCTTCATGGAAGGAGACGCGCATGAAGTCCAACACCACCTATCGTCCCAAGTCCTTTCCCCTCAGCGGGTTAAGGGGCATCTCGGACAAGACGCTCGAGACGCACTTCAAGCTCTATGAGGGCTACGTGAAACAGACCAACGAGCTGAACGAAAAGGTCTCCGGGCTCCTCCGCCGCGGCCGCGTCGATCAGGACAAATTCCCCGATTATTCCGAGCTGAAACGGCGGCTGGGCTTCGAGTACAACGGCATGGTCCTACACGAGTATTACTTCGAAAACCTCAAACGGGACGCCGGGGGCGACCCGAAGAAGTCCTCGGCCTTTTACCGCCGCGCCGCCGCGTCCTTCGGCGACTACGAGACCTGGAAGGCGGATTTCGTCGGCATCGGCAAGATGCGGGGCGTCGGCTGGGCGATCTGCTACGAGGACCCGGCGAGCGGCCGCCTGTCGAACCATTGGGTCAGCCTCCACGAGACGGGCAACATCGCCGGTTTTAGCCCCATCCTCGTGATGGACGTCTGGGAGCACGCCTTCCTCTTCGACTACAAGCCCGCCGAACGGGGGAAATACATCGAGGCCTTCTTCGCCAATATTCGATGGGACGCGGTCGATAAGCGCCTGGGCCGCGCCAAGGGGAGATAAGAAGGTCTCCCGCGGACCTTGCGAGCCCCCCAATCGCCCATTGACAAAGCCTCGAAAAAAGGAAGAAAAACGGGCTTCCACCCCAAGAAGGAAACCCGATGCCCCTGACCACCCGGGAAAAAGCCTTGTGCCTGGTGCCTTGCTTCAACGAGGCGGCCAACCTGCCAGAGCTGCTGCGCGAGCTTCAGTCCCCGGCACTGCGCGGGCGCTGCGACCTGCTGCTGCTGGACGACGGCTCCCGCGACGAAACCGCCGGACTTTTGGAAGGCTCCGGCCTACCCCTGATCCGCCACCCCGCCAATCTGGGCTACGGCGCCGCGATCAAGAGCGGCCTGCGCTACGCGCGCGACCAGGGCTATCGCCACCTCGTCGTCTTCCCCGGCGACCGGCAGCGCTCGATCGAGGACCTGCTGCGCCTGGTGCAAGAAATCGAGAGCGGCCCCATCGACTTGGTCGTCGGCAACAAACTGCACGCCCCCGTCTCGATTCCCTGGCGGCGCGCCCTCGGCAACCGTTTCTTCAGCCTCATGGCCCGCGCCCTGTGGCGGGCGCCCTTCCGCGACGTCCTCTCCGGCTTCAAGGCCTACCGCGTCGCCTCGGTGGCGCCCTTCCTCGAGCAGCTCCCCGACCGCTACGAATTCGACCTGGTCCTCTCCCTGCACTGCGGCAAACTGGGGCTGACCGTGCGCGAGATCCCCGTCTCGGTGCGCTACCACGCCCATTCCACCAAGATGACCAGCGAGGTGGGCGTCGGCCTGAAGATGCTCAAGGCCGCGCTGAAGAGCTTTTACGGCAAGGGCGGCAAGCCCGCCGTCGTCCCCTTAGGAGATTAGCCCCGCATGGCCCGCAAGCCCGCCTACGTCAAATTCGGACTGCTCGTTCTGATCCTCCCCGCCCTCTACGCGACGCTCACGGCGCTGATCGAGTGGCGGCCCAAGACGCGGCGCTGGACCGGGATCGACTTCATCACCCAATTCGAGCGCCGGCTGCGGCCGCTGAAGACGGCCCTGCGCGGCGAGGAAGCGGTCGGCTACCTGGGCGACCACTCCGACCCCAGCAACGGCGAGCTGCAGAAGAACTTCCAGCTCACGCAGTACGTCCTGGCGCCGGCCATCGTCACCGACCGCAGGCCGACCCGCTACGTGGTGAGCGTGCTGCCCTGGACGCCCCTGCTCGAGCAGGAGATGCGGCGACAGGGCCTGGTCTTGCTCAAGGACTTCGGCGAAGAGGTGCGGCTCTTCGAAAAGGAGGCGCCGTGAGCCTTCCTTTGGCGCTCTATCCATTCGTCGCGCTCTCGCTGGGCCTCTTCGCCGCCAACCTCTTCTGGCCCCGCGACGACCTGAGGCCTTCGTCCTTGGCCCTGCGCCTGAGCCTCGGCGTCGGCCTGGGCCTGGCCCTTCTCTCCTTCCTGATGTTTTTCTGGCTGATGGCCGAGGGGCGCTGGAGCTCGCATTTTAACTTATTGATGTGGGCCTCGCTGGCCTTGGGGCCGGCGGCCTTCTGGCTGCGGCGACCGGCCGCGGCGACGGCGACGGGCGGCGCGACGGGTTCGGAAGAGTTCGCGCCCATCGCGCGGGCCTATTTCTTTCTCGCGCTCGCGGCCGCGCTGGTGGTCTTCGTCTTCTATTTTTGGAAAAACCCCCACGGCAACTGGGACGCCTGGTCGCACTGGAACCTGCGCGCCCGCTTCGTATTTTGGGGCGGCGAAAAGTGGGCCAACGCCCTGCACCCCGACTACTGGAACCCGCTCAACTACCCGCTGCTGTGGCCGATGGCGGTCTCCGCCGGCTGGGGCTTTGTCGGCGCCGAGTCGCGCTGGATCCCGGGGCTGACCGCGATGCTCTTCGCGCTGGGTACCGTCGTGCTGCTGACCTCCGCCCTCGCGCGGACCCGCGGCAAGACCCAGGGCTACTTGGCGGGGATCCTCTTGCTGGGCACGCCGTTTTTTCTCACCCACGGCGTTTCGCAGTACTCGGACATCCCGCTGGCCTTCTTCTTTCTCGCGACCTTCGCGGCCGCGGCCCGCCATGACGCCGAGCCTTCGGGCTCGCCGCGCTTTCTGATCCTCGCGGGGACGATGGCGGGCCTCGCGGCCTGGACGAAGAACGAGGGGCTGCTCTTCATCCTCTGCTTCT
>JADYZQ010000067.1 GCA_020853015.1 Deltaproteobacteria bacterium | reverse complement strand
TGGATCAGGTCGAGGAACTGCAGGCCGCGGTTGGTGTACTTCTTGGCGATGCTGACGACCAGGCGGAGGTTGGCCTCGATCAGCTCGCTCTTCGCGCGGTCGGCCATGAACTGGTTGCGCTTGATGTCGTGGAAGATCTCGTGGAGCGTCTTGCTGGTGTAGCCGTACTCCTCTTCCAGCGCCTTGATCTTGCGGCCGGCGGCCTGGACGGTCTTCGACATGTTCTCGATCTCGTCCTTCGAGACCTCGAGGTCCTTGGCGAGCTTGCGCAGCATGTAGCTGCTCTTCTTGGCCTTGCGGAGCTTGTCGAGGCCCTCGGCGGAATTTTCGGACTCGATCTTGTGGCCGATGGTCGCGACGATCGCCTCCTGCGCGTTGATCTGGTCGATCATCTCCTTGATCTTGTCGATGATCTTGTTGATCGCCTTGCGGTTGAAGCGGATCTCCTTCACGTTGGCCAAAAGCTTCTGCTTGGACTCTTCGAGGGCCTTGAGCGCGTTCTCGCGGGCCTTCTTGGAGAGGCTGGCCTGCTTGGTCTTCTTGGCGGTGCGCTCGTACTCCTTGGCCAGGGTCTTGAACTTGACGAAGTGCTTCACGACTTGGCCGCGGAAGGCCTCTTCGTCGAAGTTTTCGTCCTGCGTCAGGTCGTCGACGTCCTTGACGACGTCGGAGAGGCGGACCTTCGCCTTCTTGACGTTTTCGCCCAGGTTGAGGATCTCGTTCATGCCGAAGGGGCTGGTGATCAGCGTGACGAGGACGTCGTCCTCGTGCTGCTCGATGCGCTTGGCGATCTCGACCTCGCCCTCGCGGGTGAGCAGGGCGACCGAGCCCATCTTGCGCAGGTACATGCGGACGGGGTCGCTGGACTTGCCGAAGGACTCCGCAGTGGCCGCCGCGGCCGCCTCGACTTCGACCTCGACCTCGACCTCCTCGCCGTCATCGTCGTCTTCGCTTTCGTCGTCTTCCTCGGCTTCGCCCTCGGCCTTGGGGGCCTCGGCACGGCGCGCGGACTGGGCGGCGGCGGGCGCCGCCTTCTTCTTGTTGGCCCCGCCCTTGGCGGCCAGGCCCTTGCCGTCTTCTTCCTTCTCGACGATCTCGATGTCCAGCTCGTCGAAGACGCTCAGGACGTCGTCGATCTGGTCGGCCGAGGTGATGTCGTCGGGGAGGGCCTCGTTGATGTCCTCGTAGGTGAGAAAGCCCCGTTCCTTGCCCAACTCGATCAGGCCTTGGATTTGGTTAGTTTTTTCTTTCGCCATAGATCCTCGCTTTGTTTTTCAGCACCAGGGACAGGGCCTGTATCTTCTCGTGGACGACGTGCAATTTTTCCGGGTCTTCGCTCCCGCGCAGGGCCTGAAGGTCCTCTTTCAGGCGCCGCTCTCTCAAACGGATGACAGCCTGTTCCAGGCTGAATTGGGCGGCCCCTACCTCGTCGAGGCCGTCGGGCCGAAGGGTCAATTCGGTGAACATCTCCAGCAGGGACTCGGGCACCATTTCGAGGTATTTCCCCGTTTTTCCATAAGGTTCGGTCTTTGCCAACTCCCAAAAGGCCCGCACGGTGTCGGCCAATTCCTCCGTATAAAAATCCTCGGGCTCCACCCGGGCCAGGATCTCGGGCCGAAGCGACGGGAAGCGCAGCCAGACCTCGAGGATCGTCTCTTCCTCGGGGAGCCAGGTCCGGCGCCGCTCGTTCGGCCGGGCGGCCTGGGCGGGGCGCCTCTCCGGGAGGGGGCGTTTGCCCCGCAGCCAATCCTCCGGGATGTCGAAGCCCTCGGCGAGTCGGCGGCGATAGAGATTTTGCACGATGGAGTCGGGGAGCTTCTCGATCAAGGCCAACAGCCGCCTCGCCGCCCGGCCTTTCTGTTCGAGGGCCTGCGGGCCGCGGGGCAGCGAGGCCGACCACTTATCGATGAGTTCCTCTAAAAGGTTTCGCCGCTCCTGGAGCTTTTTTTCGAAGGCCAAACGGCCGAAACGCCGGAGATAGGAATCGGGGTCTTCTCCGCCCTCCAAGCGCACGATCTGAGGAATCACCCCTTGGACCAAAAGCACCTCCAAGGCCCTTAAACCCGCCTCTTCGCCGGCCGAGTCGCCGTCAAATAGCAAGATGATTTCGGCCTCGAGCCTTTGCAAGGTCTTGGCGTGATTTGAGGTGAGGGCGGTGCCCAGGGGGGCCACGGCATGGGTGAAGCCCTGACCGTGGAGGGTGATGACGTCCAGGTAGCCCTCGACCAGCAAGACCTGGTTTCTTTTGCGGATTTCCGCCTTGGCCAGGTGGAATCCGTAAAAGAGCTCGCCCTTCTTGAAGATCTCGGACTCGGGGGAATTCAGGTACTTGGGCCCCTCGTCCTTCTCTTGGAAGAGCCTCCCGCCCAGGCCGACGACCTTTTTGTCGTGGCGGAAGATGGGGAAGGTCAGGCGGCCGCGGAAGAACTCGCGGCGGCCGCGGTAGAGCGAAAACTTCTCGAGCACCTCGCGGGCGAGGCCTTTCTGCTGCAGGCGGGAGGCCAGACCGCTCTCCTGCCCGGGGCAGTAGCCCAGGTGGAAGGCCTCCACGGCGGATTCGGGGATCTGGCGCTTGGCCAGGTAGGCCCAGACGGGGTGGTCCTTGGGGGTGTTCTTGAGCAGGCAGTGGTAGTACCAGGCGGCCTGGCGGTGGACCTCGAAGGCCTCGTCGCGCCGCTCGCGGGCCTTGGGGTCGGCCGGCCCGGAGGAGGCTACCTGCACGCCCGCCCGCTCGGCCAGGCGCTGGACGGCCTCGGGGAAGGAGAGGCTGTCGAGCTTCATCAAGAAGTGGAAGAGGTTGCCGCCGCTGCCGCAACCGAAGCAGTGGAAGGTGTCGCGGTCGGGGCTGACGATGAAGGAGGGCGATTTTTCCTGGTGGAAGGGGCAGAGGCCCTTGTAGTTTTTGCCGGCCTTCTTGAGTTGGACGAATTCGCCGATGTATTCGACGATCGAAACTCGTTCTCGGATTTCCGACAGTTGTTCTTCCGAAAACATCCACACTCCAATATTGAGAAGCGGCCCCGGTCCGAGGGCCGAAACGCCCGCAGGAAATGAAAAATTTTATCGGCCGAGTGGGCCGTATTAACCGAGCAGCTTTTTCACGAGTTCGCTGACGACCTTACCGTCCGCGCGCCCCATGACCTTGGGCTGCACGGCCTTCATCACCTTGCCCATGTCCTTCGCGCCCTGGGCCTGGGTCTCGGCGATGGCTTCGCGGATCGTCTTTTCGAGCTCCTCCGCGGAGAGCTGCTGCGGCAAAAATCCTTCGATCACCTTTAATTCGGCGGCCTCTTTTTCGACCAGGTCCTGGCGGCCGCCGGACTGGAAGGCCTCGATCGACTCTTTGCGCTGCTTGGCCAGGGTCGAGAGGGCTTGGACGACCTCGGCGTCGTTTAAGTCGCGCTTGGCGTCGATGGCCTTGTTCTTCAGCACCGACTTGATGTTGCGCAGGGCCATCAGGCGGTCCTTGTCCTGGGCGCGCATCGCGTCTTTGAGCTGGGTCTCGATGTCTTGGTAAAGGGACATGAATTGGGCACCTAAAATACAAATACGAAGCGAAGGCCCCAAGGCCTCTCGCTTCGGAATCGCTTGTGACGAAAATTAGTCGCGGTACTGCTTTTTTATGGCGCGCTTGCGGGCGGCGACGGTCTTGCGCTTCTTTTTGATGCTGGGCTTTTCGTAGTGCTCGCGTTTGCGGACCTCGGAGAGGATCCCCGCCTTCTCGCACTGCTTTTTGAATCGCCGCATGGCGGCCTCGAAGGACTCGCCGTCTCGAATTTGGATGCCGGGCATTACAACCTCAATTTATGTTAATTATCAAGCTCTTATACGCCGATTTCCGCGGCTTGTCCATCCGGGGAAAGCGCCGAAGAGCGGGAGGATATAGGAGCTTCGGGAGGGCCTGTCAAGCCATAAACGGGCGGGCGCGGGGGCTTGAAAAATGGGGGGCTTAGCCGATGAGGGAGGGGCCCATTGGACGGCCGGCCAGCAGGTGCAGGTGGACGTGGAAGACCGTCTGTCCGCCCTCCGGGTTGACGTTCATCACCAGGCGGTAGCCCCGGTCTTGGACGCCCTTGTCGGCGGCGAGCTTGCGGGCGACGGTGAACATCTCCTCGACCACCCCCAGCTGTTCGTCGGGGATTTCCCCGAGGTGGGCGTAATGCGCCTTGGGGATGATCAGGAGGTGTACCGGGGCCTGGGGTCCGATGTCGGGGAAGGCGAGGACGCGGTCGCTTTCGTACAGAAGATTCGAGGGAATTTGCTTCGCGGCGATTTTGCAGAAGATACAGGAATTCATGGATTCACCTTGCGAGGTTCGCCCCTACGTCACTTATAAACTTTTTCTTCGTCGAAGAGCTTTTCCCCGACCGTCTTCACCTGATCGCCCTCGATCTTGTTGAAGAAGCAGCTGCGGTAGCCCGTGTGGCAGGCGGCGACGTTCTGCCGGATCTTGATCAGCAGGGCGTCGTTGTCGCAGTCGAAGTAGACTTCTTTTACCTCCTGCGTGTGGCCGCTGCTCTCTCCCTTGACCCAGAGCTTTTTGCGGGAGCGGCTCCAGTAGGTGGCGAGCTTGCTTTCCAGCGTCATCTTCAGGGATTCGCGGTTCATGAAGGCGAACATGAGGATCTCGCCGTTCTTGTGGTCTTGGAGGATGACCGGGATGAGGCCCTTGTCGTCGAATTTCAGCTGGTCCAGGATCTTGTCGTAGTTCATGCCACAGTCCTAACCAAGACGCCCCGTTCGCTCAAGTAGCTTTTCACCTGGGCGATGCTCAGCTCGCGGAAGTGGAAGATCGAGGCCGCCAGGGCCGCGTCGGCCCGGCCCTCGGTCAGGCCCTGGTAGATGTGCTCGGCGTTGCCCACCCCGCCGGAGGCGATGACCGGGACCGTCACCAGTTCGGCGACGGCTTGCAAAAGTTCGAGGTCGTAGCCGGCCTTGGTCCCGTCGCGGTCCATGCTGGTCAGCAGGATCTCGCCGGCGCCGTAGCCTTCCATGCGCCGGCACCACTCGGGGGCCTCGAGGCCCGTCGGGGTGCGGCCGCCGTGGGTGTAGACCTCCCAGCCGTCCAGCGAGCGCTTGGCGTCGACCGCCACCACGATGCACTGGCTGCCGAACTTGTCGGCGG
>JADYZQ010000066.1 GCA_020853015.1 Deltaproteobacteria bacterium | reverse complement strand
TGGCCTCCAGGGAAAATCCATGCGGTTTCCTGGATTCGGTCACGCGATAATCAAAGCGGATCCGATAGGGCAGCCAGCCTTGCGCGCGGATTTTGCCCCTTTGCCCGACCTGCTCCTTGTCGCCCTTCTCGAGGACTTTCACTTCAAGGTAGGTCGAAGGCCACCAGCGCGGGTATTCCGCGGCCTCTCCCAAGATGTCCGAGACCTCCTCGAGCTTCCCGAGAATTTTCCATTCGTCCAGGAAATGGTATTCATGGGAGCGCATCGGTTCGAATCCTCGCCTGCAGGGCCAGGCCCCAGGTCCCGATCAGAGCGAAGGCGGCCAGCAGGAGCAGCATCGTCCAACCGCTCGGACCTTGCCAATCGACCGATTGGGGAAAACGAAAGATCGCGATCCCGACGAAAAGGCTCAGGGCGATCAAGGTAAGGAAGGTGGTTCGAGCGCTCCGGAGGTTGTTTTCCCAGGCGCAGCACCCAAACAGGACGGCCCAGCCGACCAGCCACGCCCCCGTGGCACGGGCGGTCAGCGGCGTTAAATCCCAAGCCCAGAGGGACGAGGCGGCATTTGGAAACAACAGGAATGAAATGCCGAGGGGAAACAGCAGCAGGCTCATGAGGCCGAGGCTTCCCCGCATCCAAGAGAGGAGCGGCGGAGCGGGGTTTGGATGGGCCCCCTTCTTGAGGACCTGTCGAAGCCACAGAAAGCCCAGGATCACCGGGACAAAAAGATAAACCCCCACCCATACCCAAGTGCCCAACACGGTGATGAAGCGGGGAGCCGAAAAGTGAAAGCGGTCCCAGTGCAGGAAGGTGACGATCAGGGTGATGGAGGTAAAGACCCAAACGGCGGGCACGCTGCTTCGCGCGTTAATCCAGGCCTTTTCCCGCGATGCGGCCAATTCCAGGACCCCCGAGGCCCAATAACAGGCCCCTAAAAATGCCGCGGTAACGGGGGACTTAATCGTCCAGGCGAAATAGAGGTCCGTATATTCCGTCAGCAAAAAGAGGGAAACGCCGATGGAAAAAACCAAGATGCTGGCGATGAGCAGCATCTTGCGCATTCCGGGGGCGGTGTTTTTAATAGGCTCCATGTCTTCGCCGGCTACAGACTGCGTCTATTCAAGCGGAATGGAGTGCTGAGGACCGAATGAACGAACTCAACGCCCAAGGGCCTTGTCGTATGCTTTGAGCAGCTCGCGCCCGCCTTCCAGCAGGATCACCAAGTGGTCTTGCATCGCCTCGTCGAAGCCCTGTTTTTCTAGGATTTCGTAGATCTCGATCGATTCGATGGCGGCGTTCTTTTGGTGGCAGAGGATGACGAACTTGAAGAACTTGGCGTCGTCCTTGGGATCGGGGACCAATTTATTGGCGCTCTTCAGATAATCTTCAAAAGCGGCCTTCACCTCGGCGGGCAGGTTTTCGAACATGTTGGATTCCTTCGTGATTTTAATGACGGCCCCAGCATAGCCGCTGGGCGCGCGGCCAGCAACCATTTAAT
Source organism: Deltaproteobacteria bacterium (assembly GCA_020853015.1). Classification (GTDB taxonomy): domain Bacteria; phylum UBA10199; class UBA10199; order DSSB01; family DSSB01; genus DSSB01. The sequence goes on along the minus strand of JADYZQ010000066.1, from coordinate 15,041 downwards.
GAGGGGAAATTCCCACGGCGGCGGGCAGGTCCCGGGCCCCCGGCGTCCTCCCCCGCAGCAGCTCCCAGACCGCCTCGAAGCGGTCCTCGCTCCGCCAGGGAAACCGCAGCCTTTGGACGTGGCGCTCCGGCGACCGCGGGTCGACCCGAATGCCCCAGAGCGGCTGCAGGCTTTGCGGGAGGGTGGAGAAGCGCAGGTCGCCCAGTTCGAGGGGTGCCCCGCCCAGTTCGGCCACGTAGCCCTGGGTGAACCAGGCGAAGGTCCGCAGGTCCCTGGCCAAGGTCGAGTCGGGCGGCAGGTTCCGCAGCAGGGCCTCGCTCGAGTAATGCGGCAGGGAACCGCCGCGCCAATATTGCTTGGCGCCGCCGTAAGGCACCCGCAGGGCGTCGACGTAGAGCCGGCCTTCGGAAAGATAGATCGACCGCCATAGGAGGTGCGGGCCCAGCGAGGGGATGACGCGGCCGCGCTCGACGTCATGCCCGCGCGAGCGCGCCAGTTCCGCCTGGAAGTTTGCGGCGCGATGGTGCTGCACGATGCCGAGGCCCAGGTAGGCCGTGGACAGGAGCAGGGCCGCGATCGCGGCGTTGCCGAGGCGCCGGCGCCAGGAGACGACCAGCCCGACCAAGAGGGCGAAAGTATAGAAGGGATCGATGATGAAGACGTTGTCCCAAGCGACCCGCTCGCGGGAAAAGGGCCAATAGAGCATCGTGCCGTAGGAGGTGCAGGCGTCCAACAGGCCGTGGGTCGCGAAGCCGGCGATGGCGGCGACCAGCATCAGACCCAGGGGAGGTTTGCGCCGCAGGAGGAGCCACAGCAGGGCCCCCACCAAGGCCCCGCCCACCGGAATGAAGGCCAGGCTGTGCGTGAAGTGCCGGTGGTACTCGTACATCAGCAGGGGATTGGCCTGGGAGCGGATGAAGACGTCCAGGTCCGGCGCCATGCCGCCCAGAATGCCGGCGACGGTCGCCGCCGGCGTGACCCTTTTTCTTAAAACGGTCTGGGCGGCGACGCCGCCCAAGAGCCCCTGCGTCAACGGATCCATAATATCCCTACACTGTTCAAATGCTCCGCAAAGGTTATACTGCCTGACGCCGCCTAAGGCGAAAAGCTTTTCTATGGAATGGAAGATCCACCGCAGCCTGCAAGAGATCCCCCGCGAGGCCTGGGACGCCCTGGCCATGGGGGATTTCCCCTTTGCGGAATACGACTACCTCCTCGCGATGGAGCTGGGGGCCTGCGTCGGCGCGGGGCCGGGCTGGATTCCGTCTTACCTTGGCGCCTGGGAAGGCGCGCGGCTGCTGGGCGCGAGCTTCCTCTACCAGAAGGACAACAGCCACGGCGAGTTCATCTTCGACTTCGGCTGGGCCCGCGCCTACCACGAGCACGGCCTGAACTACTACCCGAAGTGGGTCTCGGCCAGCCCCTTCACGCCGGTGACGGGGCCCAAGCTGCTCATCCACCCCCGGGCCGACCGCGAGGCGCTGGGCCACGCCCTGCTGGAGCGGGCCCTCGAGCTGCGGCGCCACGAGGGCGGGAGCGGCCTGCACTACCTGTATATCGCGGAGGACGAGATCCCGACCTTCCGCGACTGCGGGGCGATGATCCGGCACAGCTACCAATTTGAATGGCGCAACGCGGGCTACCGCGATTTCCAGGACTTTCTCGAAGGGCTGCGCCGCAAGCGCCGCCTGCAGGTCGCCCGCGAGCGGCGCCGGGTCGCGGAGCTTCCGGTGGAGATCGTCGCCCTGACCGGTGCGGAGATCGAAGGCGAACACTTGAGCGCGATGTACGGCTTCTACGTTGCGACCTTTCACAAGAAATTGTGCTCGCCCTACTTGAGCCGGCGCTTCTTCGAGGAGGTCCACGCGCGGATGCGCGAGCGGATGGTCTTGATCCTGGCGAAGCGCGGCGGGGAATGGGTGGCGGGCTCGATCAACTACCGCAAGGGCGCGGCGCTCTACGGCCGCTACTGGGGCTGCGCGGAGGAGTACCGCAACCTCCACTTCGAACTCTGCTACTACCGCACCATCGAGTACGCGATCCGGCACGGCCTGGCGCGGGTCGATGCGGGCGCCGGCGGCAGTCACAAGATGCTGCGCGGCTTTCGTCCCGAGCTGACCTATAGCGCCCATTGGATCGAGCACCCCGGCTTCCGCGAGGGGATCCGGCATTTCCTCGAGAAGGAAAAGGCCTTCATCGCGGAGGAGCTGGCCTACGCGCGGGAGCACGACTCCTTCCGCCGATCGGCGGAACGCGAGGCCGAGGCGCCGGAGAGGGAATGATTCGGGTTTCTTAATAAATTCGAAACTTACGAGGCGTTTTTGAACGGGTGGCCGGGCGGGGCCCCCCGCCGCCCGCAGCTTGCGAGGACGGTGGGGGTGCAGCCCGGACAGGTCCCGTTCGAAAACGCCTCGTAAGTTTCGAGCTCCTTAAAATTAGACCGGGACTTTTTCGACCTTGGCGATCTTGAGGGTCGGCCCCGTCGCCCTTCCCACCCCCACCATCTCGCCCTCGGCGGTGATTTCCCAGATGTCGGTGCGGAACTTGCTCACCCAGGTGTCGGCCAGCTCCTCGGGGAGGAGGGCGGGCTTGCCCTGCTTCTTCCAGAGGACCCTTTGCCCGTCCGTCGTGGTGACTTGGATTTGGTAGGATTTTTTCTCGTCGCTCATGGGCGTTTCCTTAAGGCTGGGGTTCGACGACGATCTCGCTGGTCAGGGAGTTGGCGATGAAACACAGCTCGTGCGCGCGCTCGTGCATTTGGCGGATCTTTTCGGGGGTGGGAAGGCTGTCTCCGCCGAAGCGGACGCTCGGCCGCAGGAAGATCCGCGTGACGGCCTCCTTGCCGGCGGCGTTCTTTTCGAGGATCGCGACGGCCTCGTCGCGGTACTCGTCGACGGCGAAGCGCGACTTGGCGGCGATGGCCAGGAAGGTAAGGAAGTGGCAGCTCGAGGCCGAGGCGGCGAGCAGCTCCTCGGGGTTGGGCAGCTCGGCGCGTCCCAGATATTGCGGTGCCGAGGATCCTTGGATGGACGTTCCGCCGCCGAAGCGCAGCTCATGCGTCCGGTCGTAGCTCTCGTATTTGAAGTCGGGGGTCTCGCGTTTCCAGGCCAGCGCGGCGCGATGTTCGGACATAGGGCGCCTCCTTTCCTCCACCGTATACCCCGTTTCGCGCGGGAAGTCATGCTTGGCAATCGGGGTCGGCGATGCCACAATGCCGCCATGCAGGCCCAGAACCAATTCTTCCAAAGCGGCATCACCCGGGACTTAGGCTTCCGCCTCCAGCAGCTGCGCAAGCTGCGCGAAGTCCTGCAGGAGCACGAACAAGACATCTACCGCGCCCTCCACGAGGACCTGCGCAAGCCGGTCTTCGAGGCCTATGCCGGCGAATTGGGGATCCTCCTCGAGGAGACGAAGCACGCGATCAAGCACCTAAAGACCTGGGCGAGGCCGCGGCGGCCGTCCTTGGGCCTGGTGCATTGGCCGGCCGGCGCCCAAGTCACGCAAGAGCCCTACGGAGTCGCGCTGATCCTAAGCCCCTGGAATTATCCCATCCAACTCCTGCTCGGTCCCTTGGTCGGCGCGATGGCCGCCGGCAACTGCGCGGTGCTCAAGCCCTCCGAGCTCGCCCCGCACAGCGCGGCCCTGATCCACCGGATGATCAACGAAAACTTTCCGAAGGAATATATCGACGTGGCGGAGGGCGGCGTCCCCGAGACCCAAAAGCTCCTCGAGCAACCCTTCGACTACATCTTCTTCACCGGATCCCCGCGCGTGGGCAAGATCGTCATGGAGGCGGCCGCGAAAAACCTGACTCCGCTCACCCTCGAACTGGGCGGGAAGAGCCCCTGCCTGGTCGACGCCAGCGCCGATCTTGGCGCCGCCGCGCGGCGCATCGTCTGGGGCAAGTTCTTCAACGCCGGGCAGACCTGCGTGGCGCCCGACTACTTATTGGTTCCGAAGGCGAGCGCCGGAGTCTTGATCGAAAAGATGCGCGCGGTCCTGCGCGACTTCTTCGGCGACGACCCGCAAAAAAGCCCCGACTACGCCCGCATCGTCAACGCGGCCCACTTCCAGCGCCTCAGCGAATATCTGAAGCAGGGCAAGGTCCTCGCCGGCGGCCGGACCGACGCCCAGGACCGCTACATCGCGCCCACCCTGCTGGGCGGGGTGAAGACGGACTCCCCCGTGATGCAGGAGGAGATCTTCGGTCCCATTTTGCCCATCGTCGAGTACCAGAGCCTCGACGCGGCCCTCGATCTGATCCTGAAATACCCCAAACCCTTGGCCTTCTACCTCTTTGCCGAGGACCCCAAGGCGGAGGCCCACGTCCTCTCCCGCGTTTCCTTCGGCGGCGGCTGCGTCAACGACACGATCGCGCACCTGGGCAGCCCCGAGCTGCCCTTCGGCGGCGTGGGGGGCAGCGGCTTCGGCACCTACCACGGCCGGCGCGGCTTCGAGACCTTCTCCCACCCGCGCGCGGTGCTCAAGCGCTCGACCAAGATCGACATCCCGGTGCGCTACCCGCCGTATTCCGCCCCTTACAAGCTGAAGGTGGTCAAAAAATTGATGGGTTAGCCGGAAATTCAAGCCTCAGGACGCCCCTGTCCCGGGACGGAAAAATGGAATAAAATTATTCCAAATCAAATCGGAGGCATTATGGAAAGCTGGGAAGAAGAAATCGGCCAAGTCGATCATTTTTACAGCCACGCCCATATCGCCGGGATCTGGCTCAAGAACGGAAAGCTGAAACTGGGCGATCGCGTCCACATCAAGGGCCACACCACCGATTTCGAAGAGACGGTCACCTCGATGCAGGTCGAGCATAGGGACGTCCGCGAGGCCGATACCGGCATGCACGTCGGGATCCCCGTCCACGACAAGGTGCGGGAGCACGACCGGGTCTTCATTATCCATCAATAAGGATCGCCGGCGATTTGCGATCAGCCGAGGCGACGCGGCCGTCGTTTAGCCGCAGCCCGGCTTGCCCTCCGTCCGGCAGTTGTTGAGGAGGTGCAGCTCGCGCGAACCGCCCATGTATTTTCCCTTTTCCCAATAAAGTTTCGCCTCGAAATGACGCCGCCCGGAGACGATTTCCCGGTTCTTGCCCTGGCAGACCCGTTCTTCCTCGACGCGGAAGAGCAGGTCCGAAACGCCCTCGTGCCTCGTCGGCATGGCCTGCAGCGGCTTCATCCTTTGGCCGAGGCGGCACTCGGGCCGCTCCGGCAGGGCGAAGCCGTAGAGGAAGGGGCCGTCGTAGACGAGGCTCACCCGCTCCGGTCCCGCCAGAAACAGGTTGTAGATGTTGAAGGCCTCCGAGGAATTGAAATGCCAGTTGTTGGCGAGGAAGACGAACTCTCCCGCCCGCACCGGGATCACGCCGAGGTCGGCGTTGAGGCTGACGTGCTGGTCCTGGGCGATCGAGACCAGGTCCAAGAGCTTGAGCGCCGGCTCCACCTGGACATAGGCCAAGAGCCCCGTGCCTTCTTGCAGGGTCAAGACGCGGAGCGAGTCGCCGTCCTGGACCTTCAGAAAGTGAAGGATCTCGCCCTTGGCGAGCGGCGAGCCGCTTGCGCCCGTCTCGCCCGAGAAGCCGCCGAATTCCGCGCGCGGTTTTTTGGAGTCCGCGGCGCCGCCGTCCGGCTTCAGGTTCGGGTAGGCCTGCTTCAGGACGTCGAGGTAGGTCGCTGGGCCCTTGGTCCCCACGCGGTCTTGGGCGCAGACGTCCCGGCCCTTCTGCGCCGCCTCGGGGCAGGCGCCTTGGAACCAAATGGCTCCGGAGACGGCGGAGAAGGGTCCCGCCGCGCGGGCAGTGGAGGCGAAACAAAAAATAAAGAGGAAGGGCGCAAGGCCTCTCCACGAGGGGCGCATCATCGGGGATCTCCTTTTTCGAGGTTGAAATCCAAAACCAGGGCCTTGCCCTGCCCGCGCGGGTCGCTGACGGCCTCGAAGCGCTTGGCCTTCGGGTCGTAGGCGACGGCCTGGACGTTCCCCCAGGGCTTTTGCAGGCGCGTGCCGAGTTTGAATTTTTCCACAATCCAGCCGAAGAACCGATCCGACTCGCCCGACACGTAGGGCGGCTCCACCTGATAATGGAGGCGCTCGCCCGCGACGCTCGCCTTAAGGCTTTCCTGCAAAAAATAGCGCCGCATCAGGGTCTGCAGGACGCTGGTGATGATGCGCGGACCGCCCGGCGAGCCGAGGGCCAGGAGCGCGCGGTCCTTCTTGGTGACGAGGGTCGGCGACATACTGGAGAGCGGGCGCTTGCCCGGCGCCACCGCGTTCTTCTCCGACTGCACGAGCCCGAAGGCGTTGGGCACCCCGGGCAGGGCGGCGAAGTCGTCCATCTCGTCGTTCATCAGGATTCCCGTGAGGCCCGCGGTGACGCAGGAGCCGAAGGAGAGGTTGATCGTCAGGGTCATGGCGACCGCGTTGCCCTCGCCGTCCATCACCGACAGGTGGCTGGTGTCGCCGCCGTCCTTCTTCAGCCAGGCCTTGACCGGCATGTCCTTGACGAAATCCGGGTCGCCCATCCCGGCGTTGCGCTCGCGAAAGATCGTTTCCATGGTTCCGAGGAGGGCCAGCGTCCAGGTCTCCGGCGAGGGGGATTTTTCTTTTTTGAAAAATTTCTCCAGCAGGATCATCCCGCGCAGGACGCCGACGCCTCCGGAGCTGGGCGGCGGCATGCCCCAAAGCTTGCCGAAGGGGAAGTCCACCGCGAGGGCTTCGCGTTCGACGGCGCGGTAGGCGCCCAGGTCCGCCAAGTCCAAGATCGCCCCCTTGCCGCGGAGGTTTTCGACGAGGGCACGGCCCAGCTGGCCCTGGTAGAATTCCGCCGCGCCGCGGTCGCGGAGTTTCTTCAAGGTCTCCGCCAGCTCTTTTTGCACGAGGATCCCCGTGCCCTTGGGCTTAAGCAGTTCCCGGTAGACCCGCGAGCTGTGGTAGTCGCGCGCCAGGCAGTCCGCCTTTTCCCGGACGCGCTCGCGCAGGGCGGGCTCGGGGCCGAAGCCGTTTTCGGCGTGGCGGATGGCCTCGGCGAAGAGCGAGGCCCAGGGGAGGCGGCCCCAGCGGCGGTGCAGAAATTCTAATCCGGCGATCTGTCCGGGGACGGCGATCGCCAGCGGGCCCAGGCGCGAGGCCTCGAGGTCCAGTTCCGGATTCTGGTACATGTCGGCTCGCGCGGCGAGCGGCGCGGTCTCGCGGAAGTCCAGCGCCTGCGCCCGCCGGGCCTTGGCGGGCCAGACCAGCGCCAAGCCGCCCCCGCCGAGGCCGGAGTTGTAGGGCTCGACGACGCCCAGGGTCAGGGCCGCGGCGACGGCGGCGTCGACCGCGTTGCCGCCCTCGCTCAAGACCCGCGCGGCGGCCTCGGTGGCCAAGGGATGCTGGGTGGCGATGGCGCCGCCTTTTCCCGCGGCGGCGTAAAGGGCGCGGTCGGGGGCCCCTAGCGCGAGCAGGATCCAGAGACACAGCCATGCTTTGCGGCGGGACATGCCGAAAAATTAATGGAATTGACCGAGATAAGCCATTAAAAACAATGAGCTATTTTAAAAGGCAAAGCAGGCAACCCCGGGCGCTCGGCGCCGATAATGGGGCATCCTGAAATTCGGCGGGCACATGAAGGGATCGGGCCGTGGTCCATCGCCCCCTTGTGCCGACATCTTGGTTTTCGCGCCGCGCGGGATTGTCTGGGAACGCCCCGGACTTGTCGGATACCCTCCACGACCTCTCGGCGATCCGCGAATTTCGCCGCGCCTTGACTCCCGATCAATTCGAAGAATTGAAATCGCTGAGCGCCGAGCGCGATCCTCGGGCTTTGGCCGAAGCCTTGTTGGCCTTCGGGATTCGCCTGGAGCGGGCCGGGCAGATATCCGCGGCTATTGAATTGTATCGTTCCTCCGTAGGGGCCGTTCGCGCTTGTCCCCCGGATGGGGGAAACGGGCCCCTACGGATCCGGTTTGAAAATAGGCTCAACGCGCTGCTCGGCCGCGGTCCTGTTTCGCACCGCCTGGAAGACCTCGGCCGCCGCTTCGTCGCCCAAGCCACCGACCCCGCGATGATCCTCAGTTTTGCCGTCGCCGGCGGCCTGGCCGCCTGGGTGCGGCGCGCGAGCCTCGCCTCGTTGGCCCTGCGCGGCGGGGGGATCCTGACGCGCGGCTACGGCGCCCGCCTCGCCGCGGGCGGCGCGGCCGCCTTCGTCGAGGCGCCGGCCTTCGTCGCCGCCGGGAGATTTTTTCGGGGATTGTCTTCGGCTGCGCCCGAAGCCGCCTCGCCCTCTTGGGGGGAAGAGCTGGCCGGCGCCTACCTCTTCCTCGGCAGCTTGAAGCTCGGCGGCTTCGCGGGCCGAGAGCTCGCCGCGCGCCTGACGCAAGCCCCGGGGCTTCGCCTCGCGGGCGCTTCCTTGGGGAGTCTCGGCGGCGTCTACCTGGGACACCGCCTGCAGGAGGGCGCGGGCCTGCGTCCCGTTCAAGACGAGGCGAACCGTTGGGTGGACGGCCTCGACGCCTGGCTTCAGATGATGGCCGGCGCGCGCCTGCTGCGGACGGATCCCCGCGGGGTCCTGCTCGAGGCGCGCTTCGAGGGGCTGACGATGCCGCGGCGGTCCGCGGAAGTCGGGGATCTCCCCGCCTCGTCGCCTCCGATTTCGCCGCGTTCCAACCGAATTTTCGTCGCGGCTTCCTTTGAGGACGCCTCCCTGCGCCGGCCCCGCGAGATCCCGGCCGAGGGCTTCGATTCCCCCGAGCGCCAAGCGATGTTCCAGCGCTGGGGCGAGGCCGCGGTGCGCCGCTTTCTTCCGGACCTGGAGGGCAGCGCCCGGCGGCTCGGGCAGAGTCCAGGGGCCTTGGAGCGCCTTTGTCTCCGCAGCGAATTGAGCGACGCGACGGCGCTGGAGGCCGGATGGGCGCGATTGCATTATATGCTGCGTTATTCCGACGCGGAGGGCCGGATCGGAAGCTACCTCAATTGGATGGGCCGCTTGTTGGCCGTCGAGGCCTACCGCCGCGGCGATATGGCGCGCTTGGATCTCTTCTTCCTCGGCTTGCGCGAGGGCGCCGGCCTGGACCGGCTCGAGCGCGTCGTCGCGCCGTATTTTCCGGGCTACGACCTGTTTCGGGTGATGCCGAGGCCGTCGGGGCCGCGCGCGGCGGCCGGCGGCCTCTTCTTTCTGGAAAACTTTCGGCAGGTCGAAGCCCTGCCCGTCTCGGCCGCGGCCCGGAGGACCCTCAAGGAATTCCTGCGGTATCAGGGGATGTTCGAGACCCGCCTATTTTCCGAAATCCGTGAATTGATGCGGCGGGAACCGGAATGGAAAACGGTGGCCGAGGCCGTCTTGCTGCGGGCGCAAAGCTCGCCGCTGGCTTATCTGCGCATCCTTCGCATGTTGAACGAAATGGAGTCCTCCGAGCGCCTCTATCCCAAGCTGCTCGAGCTGGGCGAGCCGGAAGCGGAAATCCTGCCTTATGGCGGAGGCGACGCCGTCTTTCCGAGACAAGTGTCCGTATTGGGATCCGTTCAGGACGCTTATTTGGCCGATACCCACTTCAGTCAATATCTCGCCGCTTTCCATCGCGATTGGCGCGAGTCGCAGCGCACGGTGATGCGCGCGCTGAACGGGACCTGGGCCCTGGACGTGATCCGCGAGGTCTGGCCAGCGCCGCGCCCGCTGACGCGCGAAGACCTCCTGCGCGCCCTGACCGGCCTCGACGACCCGATGACCGATCCCATCGCGCGGGCCCTGCGCAACCGGGATTTCAACCTGAGGATCCTGGACGACGCCGAGTTCAACGGGCTGGCCCGGCGCTTCAACGGCGACGACCGCGGGGACCTCTGGGCGGGCTTCACGGTGCGCGGCGACGCCAGCTATCCGGAGGACATGATCGCGATTCGTCAAGTCCGCCATGTCTCGGCGCCGGTGTTCCATGACATGGTTTTCGAGCGCCTTGTCGCCCTGGTGCACGAGCACGAGCACCACGCGCATCCCGCCGCGGCCGCCTCGCCGCGGGTCGCCCTGCTGCGCGAGGAGATGTCCGCGCACCTGCGGCACCTGCACTTCCGGGCCCGCAGCGGCTTTCCCGAATCGATCGAGGAGATCCTGCGCGTCTCGCCCTTGGGCCTCGGCATGTACCTGCGCGACCACGTCGAGACCGCCTACCTGCGGCGCCCCGCGCGTTCGATATACCGCGTTCATCCGATGGCGGAGTCCGGTTTGCCGGAAGGGGAGGGGCTGCGATGACGATACCCGCGGCCATTTTTTTCCGTCGCCCGGCGGCGGACTCCGGCGGGCCCGCTCCGCTGGAAGCCCTGCTCCGAAACTCGGCGCTGCGCCGGGCCCTGTCCGAGGGCCAGTGGCGGGAATTGCGGTCGCTTATCGGCGAGCGGAACGAAGGCCTGGTCGCGGAGGGGCTGTTCGCCTTCGCCGGACGCTTGGAACGCCACGGAAATTTCGAGGCCGCGCTCGAGGTGTATCGGTCCTCCGTAGGGGCCGTTCGCGACCGGCCCCTACAGCGGCGGTTTGAAAGCAGAATCAACGCGCTTACCGCGACCGGCCCCTGGCAAGATCGCTTCGAGGATCTCGGCCGCCGCTTCGTCGCCCAGGCCACCGACCCCGCGATGATCTTCGCCTTCGGCCTGGCCGGAGGGATCGCGGGCCTGGTGCGCGCGGGAACGGCGGCGCGGCTGGCCTTGCGGGCGCCGGGCCTTCTCACGCGCGGCCTCGGCGCCCGGCTGCTCGGCGGCGGCTTGGCCTATACGGCGGAGGTCCCCGTCTTCGTCGGCGCCCACCGCGCCGCGCGGGGCCTGCTGCATCCGGAGGCCGCGAGCGCCCCTTGGGCCGAGGAGTTGGCGGGCGCGGCGGTCTTCCTGGGCGTCTTGAAGCTGAGCGGCGTCCTGGCCGGAGAACTCTTGCGCGGCCGCGCGGCCTCGCCGCTGCTGCGGGGCGGCGTCTCGGCCGCTTCCCAACTGGGCGGCATTTACGGCGCCCACCTCCTGCAGGAGTCCCTCGGACTGAGACCCCGTCAGGACGGGGCGGGCCGCGTGGTGGACAGCGTCGACGCCTTTCTGCAGATGCAGGTCGGCGCGCGCCTCTTGCACGGCGTCTCGCCGGCGGCGACGCCGCGCCTCGAGGCCTTTTTGGAGGCGTCGCCCTCTCGCGAGCTTTCGCCCGCGCCCCGCTTCGCGCTGCGTCCGCGCCAGTCAGAAGCCGCGGCGCCGCCCGCTTGGCGCCTGGCCGCCTCGCGGCGCCCCGGCGAGCTCCCGCCCCGGACGGCGACGCCCGCCCCCGAGGCGGAGAACGCGGCGCGCCGCGAGATCCTCGGCCGCTACGACCGGGAGACCGGCCTCCGCGTCCTGAACGCCTTCGAGGCCTTGGCGAAATTGCTCGAAGTTCCTTTCGGCCGCCTCCACGAGGTCGGCCGCCCTTGGCTGGAGTGGGAGGGCGAGCGCCTGCACCTGGGCCTGCGCCGCCTCCGGCACGCGGTCGAGCACTCCTCGGACGACGGTCTGAACGGCGGCTACCTCAATTGGCTGCTCCGCCTCTCGACCCGGGAGGCGATTCGGCAAGGACGGGCCGATTGGGGACAGCGGCTCTTCGAGCACCTGGAAAATGGGGCCTCGGTGAAAACCATGGAGGAGCTTTTGGCGGAACAGATCCCCGCCTTCGACATCCTAGGATGGAAGGGGGGGAGCCGGTTGGCCCGGGACATTCCGCCCGCCTCGGCCCAGGCCCGCGCCGTCGAGCTGTTGCCCTTAAGCGAGACCGCCCGGGAGGCCTTGCGGCGATTCCTTCGCTACCAAGGCGAGGTTCCGATGGAATTCTTTCGGCACTTGGGCGCTCGCCTGCGCTCGCCGGACCCCGTGGCGCGCCTGATCGAACCGGCGCTCGAGGATTTTTGGAACAGCCCGATCGCTTATCTGCGCCTGGTGAGGTTTTTTCAGATACTGGAACACGACGCGACGATCGATGCCAAATTTTTCGAGCTCAGCGATCCGCTCGCGCGTCTGTGGAGCGAGCGGGAGCGCGACGCCGACGGCTATGTCTTCCTGCGCTCGCAGGGGGACGCCTATCTCGGCGATCGGCGCTGGGTGGAATATTTGAACCTCATGCTGGCCGAAAGCCGCTCGCTGCGCAACCCACTCGAGGCGATGCGGCGGCGGGAGCGCAGCGAGGAGGTCCTGCGCGGCCTTGTCCCCGAGCCGCGCGAGCTGAGACCCGAGGATTTCACCCGCGCCTTCGAGGCCCTGGGCGACCCCGTCTCCGCCCAGGTCGCCGCCGCCTTGCGTTCGGGCGAGGTGGAAATCCGCCTGCTGCCCGACGCCGAGTTCGAGGCCTGCTTCGCCAGCGAGAACCGCGGCCACAGCGGCGCTATGATCCGCGCCTTCCTGCTGCCCGCGGGGGAGGGCAGGGCCGCGGACCAACTGGTCCTGCGCCAGGTACAGCGCGTCTCCGAGCCGGTTTTCCGGCGCGTGCTGCGCGAGCGGCTGGTGGACGTCGTCCACGAGTTCGACCATCACCTCCGGCCCACCTTGAGCCCGCGCACGGATCTCTCCGCGCTGCGCGAGGAGCTGCCCGCGCACCTGCGCCACATCCATTATCGCGCGCTTTTGGGCCACCCCGAGGAACTGGACGCGATGTTCCGCGAGTCCCCGGCGGGACCGGCGCTCTACCTGCGCGACCGGATCGAGGCGATCTATTTTCTGCGCAACGCCGGCCGCGCGGAGCGCAGTCCCGCGATGGCGCTGGATCCAGGCGCGGCCCGGCTGCGCCTGGCGGGCCTGGAGGCACAGTCCGAATACATTCGGGGCCTGCTGGATCTGGCCGCGCGGGAATTCGACGGGATGAACCGGGGGGAGGCCGGGCCCCTCTCCGCCAACCTGCCCGAGTGGTTGACCGAGGCGGACTGGGTCTTGGAGCAGTTCCAGCGCGACGTCGTAGCGGCGCGCGGGGCCTTCGGCACGGCGTTGCGGGAAGACGCCCCCGGCTTCTCGGCGGAGCGGGAGGCCTTCCAAAGACTGGATGCCTCGTTTACGACGTGGCGCCGCGCCTCGCGGCAGCTGCGGGCGCTCCACGAGCTTTACTTGAGTCCGCCTTCGATGCGAGGCGAGGAAGAGATCCGGCGCCGCGGCGACTGGCTGGCCCTGCAGGGCGTCTTCGACATCGCCCCGCCGCGCGCCGAGCCGGTCGCGGCGGAAGCCTTGGACCCCGCCTCGCGTTACGAGATCGGCTTGGACCTCCTGCGTCGCTTCCACCCGAATTTCTCTCCCGAGCAGGCCGCGCTCTACGAGCGCGCCGCGCGCGGGCCCATCCGCAGCCGCGACATCGCCTTCGACCTGGACAAGACGTTGGGCGATACCCTGATGCGCTACTTGGCCGAGGACGCCTACCGCGAGCGTCCCCGGGACTTCGACGTGGGGATGGAAGACTATATTCACCAGTACACCCGCCTGCGCCTTCCCTACCGCGGGGTTCAGGCCATGCTGCTTGGGCTTTGGGCCGGCGGCAACCGCGTGCGGCTCTACACCGCCTCGGAGAACTTGGTCGGCAACCACGAGGTCTTCTTCAACGACTTCCCGCTGATCAAGGTGGCGATGGAGATCGCGCCGCCCGGCGACCCGCACCGGTTGGTGGGGCTTCAGGACCTGAATGCGGCGCCGCACTACATGGATCGCCTCAAGTTTCGCGAGCACTACGCGCGGCATTTCGAGAGCGAGGCCGGGAGGGACTTTCTCGAGGGAATCCGCGGCGAGCAGGAGCTGCGCCGTCTCCCGGACCTGACGGTGGCCAAGCTGCCTTTTCCAGACTTCCCCTTCGACGTCTTGGTGGACGATCTGTACTATTTCGCCGGCGATCTGATGACGGTGGGGTTGGGCCGGCGCTGGGTGCGGGCGGAGGGCGACGTCCCGCGGATGCTGGAGGGCTTGGAGGAGTATTTCTCCCGGCCCTTGCCGGAGACCTCCCCCTTGTGGAGGCGATGGCTGGGCGAGTGATGGGATTTAGCTCGGCGGCGGCGGGAGGGTGCTGCTCCGCTCGCCGCGAGGGCGCGAGGCGCTCGGCTCGAAGCGCAGGGCGTCCTGGAAGGTATGCGGCACCCCGTCGGCGAAGCGTCCCGTCTCAGGGTTGTAGAGACCGAAGCCGCGGAGATTTTCCAAATACCAGTCCTGGGCCGTGAGGGTCTCGCGGCCCAAGCGCTCGCGCAAGGCCGCCGTGCGGGCCCCGTCGATCGGCAGGACCGAGGATTCGGTGTCGATCCATTGCAGGCGCGGCCGGCCGCGCGCGTCCCTTCCCCAAATATATTGGAAATCCGTCCCCGCCCCCGAGGTATAACCGGCGATCGCCATCCGCGCCAGGTCGCGCGCCATCAGCGGGTTGAAATCGGCGCGATCCCGAACCGAGAGATCTCCCAGCCCGACGTGCGGCGTGCCCTCGGCCAGGTTGACCACCAAGGCTTGGCGGCCGTCGATCCGGACCAGCCCGTCGAAGCGGACCTCGCCGACGCCGGCCTCGGCCAGGCGGCTTAAGTTCAAGGCCTCGCTGTGGAAGGTCCCGCCCATCGAATGGGTGAGCATCACCAGGGCGACGGGACGCCGCGTGCCGTCGGCCTCGGTGACGTAGCCGCGGAAGGTGGTGCGGCCGCTGCCGACGCCGATAATCTCTCCGGTGCAGACGACGCTCTCGCCGATGCCGCCGCCGACGGTGGCTCCGCCCATGGAGGCCGGCAAGGCATATCCCTCCACCGTCGTGGCGGGAGACGAGGCGCGCATCCGCTCGGACATCTCCACGATGCGTCCCGCGTCCTCGGGCCGCATCCGGCTTAGGCTGCGGCGCACCGCGGGGGAGAGCCGCGAGACCATCCGGGCGACGTCTTCCGCGGTGTAGGCGGCGGGCAGGGCCAGGGCGACGCCCGAGCCGCCGGTCAGCGTGGTGTTGGTGAAACGGAACACGGTGCGCTCCACCGGCGGGACCTCGCCCATCACGGCGTCGGCGCGCTCGGTGCGCAGCGAAAAAACTTCTTCCCCGATCAGGACGGTGTCGCCCATCACCGCGACGTCGG
>JADYZQ010000065.1 GCA_020853015.1 Deltaproteobacteria bacterium | reverse complement strand
TCGTCTCCAAGATCCCCGACATCACCAAGATCAACTGGAGCGATACGCCGGTCGACATCGTGCTGGAGTGCACGGGCCGCCTCGAGGGCAAGAAGGATTGCATCCACCACCTCAAGGGCGGGGCCAAGAAGGTCATCATCAGCGCCCCCTCCGACGACTGCGACTACACGGTTGTCTTCGGCGTCAACCACGACGGTTACGATCCCGCCAAGCACGAGGTGATCTCCAACGCCTCCTGCACCACCAACTGCCTGGCGCCGGTGGTGAAGGTGCTCGACGAGAAATTGAAGGTGAAGCGCGGCTTCATGACGACGGTGCACAGCTACACCAACGACCAGCGCATCGTCGACGGCGGCCACAAGGACCTGCGCCGGGCCCGCGCCGGCGCCATCAACATGATCCCGACCAGCACCGGCGGGGCCAAGGCCATCGGCCTGGTGCTGCCCCGCCTGAAGGGCAAGCTGGACGGCCTGGCGATCCGCGTGCCCACGCCCAACGTCTCGCTGGTCGACTTCGTGGCGGACGTCGAGACCGCGACCACCGTCGAGCAGGTGAACGGCTTCCTGAAAGAAGCGGCCGGCGGTGCCTTGAAGGGGATCTTGGGCTATTCCGCGGAACCCCTGGTGAGCACCGACTACAACGGCTCGCGGTATTCCTCGGTCGTCGACGCCCTTTCCACCAAGGTGATGGACGGCACGATGGTGAAGGTGTTCGCCTGGTACGACAACGAGAGCGGCTTCAGCCAGCGGATGATCGATCTTTCGAAGTACGTCGGTTCTAAACTTTAAGTCGGTTTCCATGATCAAGAGCCTCGAAGAACTCGATCTGAAGGAAAAGCGCGTCTTCGTGCGCGTGGACTTCAACGTCCCTTACGACGCCGAGGGCAAGGTGGCCGACGACTCCCGCATCACGGCCAGCCTGCCGACGATCCGCCACGTCCTGAAAGCGGGCGGCAAGCTGATCCTCGCCTCCCACCTGGGGCGGCCCAAGGGCAAGCGCGACCCCAAGTACAGCCTGATGCCGGTCGCGGCGCGGCTTTCCGAGCTGCTCGAGCGCGAGGTGACCTTTCCCGAAGACTGCATCGGCGACGCGGTGAAGAAGCTGGTCGGCGAGATGCGCGAGGGGGAAGTTATCCTGCTCGAGAACTTGCGCTTCCACCCCGAAGAAGAGGCCAACGACCCGATTTTCAGCGAGCGCCTGGCCGGCCTGGCCGACATCTACGTCAACGACGCCTTCGGCACCCTGCACCGCGCCCACGCCTCGACCGTGGGGATGGTGCCGCTGGTGAAGGATAAGGCCGCGGGACTGCTGGTCCTGAAAGAGGTCCAGGTCCTGAGCCGCCTGCTCCACGAGCCCGCGCGGCCCTTCGTCGCCATCCTGGGCGGCGCCAAGGTCTCCGACAAGCTTGGCGTCATCGAAAACCTCTTGAAGTTGGTCGATGGCCTACTGGTCGGCGGGGCCATGGCTTACACCTTCCTCAAGGCGAAGGGCGTCGAGGTCGGCGCCTCGCTGGTCGAGGACGGCAAGCTGCACCAGGCCGCCAAGCTGCTCGAGCGGGCCAAGACCAAGGACATCCGCCTCGAGCTGCCCGTCGACCACGTGGTCGCGCGCGAATTGAAGGCGGGCGCGGAGTTCAAGACCACCTCGGGCGCGGCCATCCCCGCCGGCTGGATGGGCCTGGACGTCGGCCCCAAGACCCTCGAGGCCTACGAGGCGCAAATTTTGGCCGCCAAGACGGTGCTGTGGAACGGCCCGGTCGGCGCCTTCGAGACTCCGCCCTTCGAGCGGGGCACGGTCGAGATCGCCCGCACCCTCGCGAAGTCCGCGGGCATGACCGTGGTGGGCGGCGGCGACTCCTTGGCCGCGGTCAAGGTCGCCGGCGTGGGCGAAAAGATCGGCCATCTTTCCACCGGCGGCGGGGCGACGCTGGAGTTTCTCGAGGGCAAGACCCTGCCGGGGCTCAAGGCCCTCGAGACCGAGGGGGCGCCATGATACCCGACCTGCGCCGGCCGCTCGTCGTCGGCAACTGGAAGATGAACAACACGATCGCCGAGTCGATCAAGCTGGTCACCGCCCTGAAGAATTTGCTGGTCGATTCGCCGCACATCGACGTCGCGGTGGCGCCGCCCTTCACCGCGCTGTACTCCGTCTCCGTCGCCCTGGCCGACACCAACATGTCGCTGGCCGCGCAAAACATGTTCTGGGAAGAGGACGGCGCCTTCACCGGCGAGGTCTCCGGACCCTTTTTGAAGGACGTCGGCTGCGAATTCGTGATCCTGGGTCACTCCGAACGGCGCAACCTCTTCGGCGAGACCGACAAGATGGTCAGCCAGAAGCTCCAGGCCGCCCTCAAGGCAGACCTGGTGCCCATCGTCTGCGTCGGGGAAAATTTGGCCCAGCGCGAGAAGGGAGCCACCCTCGAGGTGATCGAGGGGCAGATGAAGGCGGCCTTCAGCGACGTGGCGATGCACGACTTCGAGCGCCTGACCGTTGCCTACGAGCCGGTTTGGGCGATCGGCACCGGCAAGAACGCCACCCCCCAGCAGGCCGGCGAGGTACATCATTTCTTGCGCAACTGGCTCATGAAGTATTACGACGCCCCGACGGCCAACCGGATCCGGTTGCTGTACGGGGGCTCGGTCAAGCCGGAGAACGCGCCGGCCCTGATGAAAGAAACCCATGTCGACGGACTTTTAGTGGGAGGGGCCTCCTTGGACGCCGAGTCCTTCGCGAAGATCGTCAAGTTTGAAGAGAGGATGAGTTGATGGAAAACGT
>JADYZQ010000064.1 GCA_020853015.1 Deltaproteobacteria bacterium | reverse complement strand
CCGTCGAAGCGCAACCAAAAGTTCAGGAGTTGTTCGAAGAAAAGTTCGGGGTCTTGCTCGGCGGCGATCGCCGAGAGCTCCGCGAAACGAGCCGCCCCGACGTGGGACAGGATCTCGTCGCGCTCGCCCGGGGACAAGGAGGCGAGGGCGGCCCTCGGATCGCCGTTTGCTTCCAGTCCTCGGATCAAGGCGGAAACGGCGACCTCGTCCCGGCAGTCCATCGCCAGGGCCCGAAACGCCGCGGATACATGGCGCCGCAACTCCGCCGGTCGGGGGTATCGAGACGTCGTGCCCGCGTTGGACCCGAGACCCAAGGTCCGGGAATGGATAAAGTGCCCACCGTTCATAGAACGGGAGGGAAATCGGCCGATGGCGGAGAAGGTTGCCTGGACCCCCTGCCCTGGGCTAACCAGGCGGAAATACCGCAAGGAGGAACCATGACCGCATCCAAGATCATCCGCTGCGGCTGGGCCGGCGAGGACCCGCTTTACGTCCGCTACCACGACGAGGAATGGGGCGTGCCGGTCTTCGACGACCGCAAGCTCTTCGAATTCCTGATCCTCGAGGGGGCCCAGGCGGGCCTCAGCTGGATCACCATCCTGCGCAAGCGCGAAAACTACCGCAAGGCCTTCGCCGGCTTCGACCCGCGCAAGGTCGCGCGCTTCGATGCGGGCGACGTCCGGCGCCTGCTCGGCGACCCGGGCATCGTCCGCAACCGCCTCAAGGTCGAGGCGGCCATCCGCAATGCACGCGCCTTTTTGGAGGTGCAAAAGGAATTCGGCAGCTTCGCCGCGTACAGCTGGGCCTTCGTCGGCGGCAAACCGCGGCACAACGCCTTCCAAAGCCTGAAAGAGGTCCCGGCCAAGACCGAGGTCTCGGACGCCTTCAGCAAGGACATGAAGAAGCGCGGCTTCAACTTCGTCGGCTCGACGATCCTCTACGCGCACATGCAGGCGGTCGGCATGGTCAACGACCACCTGGTCGACTGTTTCCGCCACCGGGAGTGCAAACGCCTGAAATGCGGTTAGCGCGCCGGCGACCTTCCGCCCTTAGCGGCGCACCATCGAGAGGATCTGCGAAACGTCCAGCCCCTGCGCCTTTTGCTGGATCTGGCCCAAATACTTCTCCTGCAGGCCCTGCGCGCCGCTGAGGAGGTCTTGAAAAGCGCCCTTCAGCTGCCCGGAATCGAGACGCCGTCCCTGGGCATAGTAGCTCTTGGCCAACTGCCCCAGGGCGTAGGTGCTGGCGAAGGAGAAGCCCGAACTCGTCGCCTGACGGCCCAGGCCGCCCAAGAGCCCGCCCAGGGATTTATTCAAAAACTTGCCGAGGAATTTCTTCGCGTAGTTCTCGAGGACCTGCGAGGTCATGCCGATGCCGATGGTCGCCATGAAGTCCTTGATGTGCCCGCGATCCAGGCTGAAGCCGTAGCTCTGGCCGATTTCGTAGACCATCTTGGTCTGCAAAGGGATAATCGCCATGGTGGCGAGGGAATTGGGCAAGAGCTCGAGGGCCCCGTTGAGGACGGCGTAGTTCAGGATCGACTTGTCGAGGGCGGCCTCGTCGACCGCCGGCCTCGCGGCGGAGCCGGAGGTCCCGGCGGCCGCGGCCAAGGGCGCGGCGGCCAGCTCTTCGGCCTGATGGAAAATCGGGGCGGCGGCCGCCTCTTCCAGGCCCAGCGCGCGGCGCAGGTCTTCTAAGAATTTCTTTTCGGCCTCGTTGGAGACCCCGTCCGCGTCGCAAACGGCCACCGCCATCTCGTAGGCCAGGAGGCGCCGCTCGCGGCCGTCCAGGGTCTGGACCAGCTGCGGCAAAGCAACCTTCCCCAGCAAGACCTCTTGGTAGACCTGCATGAGATTCAAATTCGGGTCGGAGAAGGATTCCGCCACCTTCTTGAGCTGTTCCCGCTCGGGGCTAGCCTTGTCGCCGTCGGACATCGCCGCCATCAGGCTGATTGCCAGGGTGGCTTTTTCGGGGCCGTATTCCATAGGACACCTTTTCCGTCGAATTCGCTAAACCTTGGGTAACACCGGGGGAAAAAATAGCATCGCGCTATCGCAAAGAACATCATAAATTGCCGCCATGGGGAGAATCGCGTTCCTCAAGCTGCTCCTTATCGGAATCGGCGCCGCCCTGGCGTGGCTGCCGCCGCTCGCGGCGCGTTCCGTGCCGCCTCCACCCCAGGGCTACGTCCTGGGCGAGTCCGGAGTCCCTTCCCCCCAGCCGCAGACCCCCGCGCCGGGCGAAACTTCGCCGAAGGACCTCAAGCCCTTGCTGCTCGTCCTGGGAGGATTGGGGGCCTTCGTCCTGCTCGTCGTCCTGCTGGGCGGTGAAATGACGATCTCGAGCCGCGGGCGCGTGGTCTACCACCGAAAGTTTTCGGGAAAATATGCGGACCTCACGCTGAACTTTTTACAGGTCCTGCTCGCGGGGATTGGACTTGGGGGCAAGCCGGGCTATCGCGGCGGCGGAGGGAAATTCGGCGGCGGAGGCACCTCGGGAAGTTGGTAGAAAAAACCGGCCTATTCGCCGATCTCGAGCAGCTCGCTATCCTGACCTACCCGCTCGCCCTCTTGGAACAGGATCTTCTTTACCTTACCGTCCTGCGGGCTCAGGATCTTGTGCTCCATCTTCATCGCCTCGAGCATCATCAAGAGGTCGCCCTTCTTGACCGCCTCGCCGGCCTTGACGAAGACCTTGACCACCTTGCCCGGCATCGGCGAGCTCAAGCCGCCGGCGTGGGCCGCGGCCTTGCCGCCTCGGGCCGCCTTCGGAAAGCGGATCCGGAAATTGCCCTTGGGGAGGTGGACGTCGACGAAATCGGCGTTGCGATAGAAGGCACCGTGAATCCGGTGGCCGCAGTGCCGCACGCTGAAAAAGGGCGGCTCCCAACGCAGGATCTCGACCTTCAGCTCGCGCTCGAGCAGGCGCATCGTGACGAGATCGCCGTCCCGGGACCACTCCGCCGCGGCGGTCTCGCCGCCGATTTGAAACTCGGTCTTCATCAGGCGTTCTTGAATCCTTTCAGCGCGGACAGAGGTTCGGCGCGCGGGGCCTCGGCGCCGGCCGCCGGCCCGGCGCCCCCCTTCCCGGCCAGCGCAACGATCGCGTAGGCCAGGTCGGGCGCCGGCTTGTCGGGACCGCGCTTTTCCAAATACTCCGCGAGAATATCGGCCACGCTGTGGGTGTGGTAGCGGCCCTCCTGAAAGACCTTGGAATGGAGCGTGTAGCGCAGGAAATCGAGATTGTGCCGAATCCCCAGCAGGACGTAGTCGCGTAGCAAGGCGTCCATCTTCATCAGGGCCTCCTTGCGGTTGAAGCCCACGGCGATCAGCTTGGCGAGCATCGGGTCGTAGAGGGAGAGCACCGGCTTTCCCGCCTCGAGGGCCGAGTCGACGCGGATCCCGGGCCGCTGCGGCTCGACCAGCACCCCGACGCTGCCCTCGGCCGGGAGAAAGTGATTCTCGGGGTCCTCCGCGTAGAGGCGACATTCGACGGCGTGGCCGCGCTGGCGGATGTCCTCCTGCTTCAAGGGCAGCGCGTGCCCCTCCGCGACCAGGATCTGCGCCTTCACCAGGTCGACGCCGGTCACGGCCTCGGTCACCGGGTGCTCGACCTGGAGGCGGGTGTTGACCTCGAGGAAATAGAAATGCCCCGCCTCGTCGACGATGAACTCGACGGTGCCCGCGGAAGCGTAGCCGACCTGCCTCGCGACGCGGAGGGCGGCGGCGCAGATCTCTTCCCGAAATTTAGCGTCGATCGAAGGGGACGGCGTCTCCTCGATCATCTTTTGGTGGCGCCGCTGCACCGAGCACTCGCGCTCGTAGAGGTGCACCAGGTTGCCGTGCTCGTCGCCCAGGATCTGGACCTCGATGTGGCGGGGACGCTCGAGGTATTTTTCCAAAAAGATCGTCTTGTCCTTGAAGAAGGACAGGGCCTCGCGCTCGGCGGAGCGGGCGGCCTCTTCCAGCTCCTCGGCCTTGTGGACGACGCGCATCCCCTTCCCGCCCCCGCCGGCGGCGGCCTTGATGAGCAGAGGGTAGCCGATCTTGGCGGCGATCTTTTCCAGTTCTTTCCCCGAGGGGAGCTCGCCCTCGAAGCCCGGAACGGTGGGAACCTTGGCCTTCTTGGCCAAAAGCTTGGACTCGACCTTGCTGCCCAAGCGGCGCATGGTCTCGGGGCTGGGGCCGATGAACTTGAAGCCGGCCTGGGCGCAGTCGTCCGCGAAGACGGCGTTTTCGGAGAGGAATCCGTAGCCCGGATGGATGGCCCAAATGCCCGCCTCCTTCGCGATCGCGAGGATCTTGTCGGAGTTGAGATAGGTGTCCTTCACCTCGGCGCCGGGCAGGCGGAAGGCCTCGTCGGCCTCGCGCACGGCAAGCGAGCCGGCATCGGGGTCGGAGTGGACCGCCACCGTCGCGTATCCCAATTCGCGGGCCGCGTGAATGACGCGGCGGGCGATCTCGCCGCGATTGGCGATTAGGATTTTTTTACCTGCTGTCATCCCCCCATCCAATCAGGTTTGCGTTTCGTGAGAAAGGCCACCATACCTTCCTTCCCTTCCTTGCTGCCGCGACGGGCGGCGATCTGGCCGGCGGTGTAGGCACCGATCTTGTCCAAGGCTTGCCCGCCGACCTTCTCGATCAACTTTTTACAATCCGCCAGAGCCGTCGGCGCGCCCTTTTTCAGCTCGCGGATCTTGTCTTGCAGCTTTTCATAAACGTATTCTGGAGTACCCTGGTATTGGATCAGCCCCATTTCCTGGGCCCGGAGCGCCGTGAATTTCTCTCCGGTCAGGAAATATTCTCGGGCATTGGCCTCGCCGATCTTGCGGACCACGAAGGGCGAGATCACCGCCGGGATCAGACCCAGGCGCACCTCGGTGAAGCCGAAGAGCGCGTCCTGGTTGGCGAAGGCCATGTCGACGGCGGCGACCAGCCCCGTGCCGCCGCCCAGCACCGCGCCGTCGATGCGGGCGATGACCGGCTTGGGACAGCGGTAGACCGCCAGCAGCATCTTGTGCAGCTTGAGGGCGTCGGCCTTGTTTTGCGCCGGCGTGTAGGAGGCGACCTTCTTCATCCAATTCAGGTCCGCGCCGGCGCAGAAGGACTCGCCGGCCCCGGCCAGGACGATCACGCGGGTCCCGGGGTCCTTGCCGAACTCGGCGAAGGCCCGGGCCAGCTCGGCGATCATCGCCTCGTTGAAGGCGTTGTGCAGCTCGGGCCGGTTGAGCGTGACGGTGGTGACGCCTTGGTCGCGCTCGATCAGCAGGGTGTCGTAGGGTTTGGCCATAAGATCCTCTTTTACATGCGAAATACGCCGAAACGGGTCTCCGGGATCGGCGCGTTGTAGGCCGCCGCCAGCCCCATCCCCAGCACCTTGCGGGTGTCCGCGGGGTCGATGATGCCGTCGTCCCAGATCCGCGCCGTCGAGAAATAAGCGCTGCTTTCGGCGGCGTACTTCTCGAGGGTCGGCGCCATGAACTTCGCCTCTTCCGCCGCCGTCATCGGAGGCTGGCCCTTTTCGGCCAGCTGGTCTTTCTTCACGGTGAGCAGGACGTTGGCAGCCTGCTCGCCGCCCATCACGCTGATCCGCGCGTTGGGCCACATCCATAGTTGCCGCGGGCCGTAGGCGCGGCCGCACATGCCGTAGTTGCCCGCCCCGTAGGAGCCACCGATCACGACGGTGAACTTGGGCACCCGGGCGTTGGAGACGGCCATGACCATCTTGGCGCCGTCCTTGGCGATGCCGCCGTTCTCGTAGGCCTTGCCGACCATGAAGCCGGTGATGTTCTGCAAAAATAGGAGCGGGATGCGGCGCTGGGCACAGAGCTCGATGAAGTGCGCGCCCTTCTGCGCGCTCTCGGAGAAGAGGATCCCGTTGTTGGCGACGATCCCTACCGGCATGCCGAAGATCCGCGCGAAGCCGCAAACCAAGGTGGCGCCGTAGAGCTTTTTGAATTCATGGAAGGCCGAGCCGTCGACCAGGCGCGCGATCACCTCGCGGACGTCGAATCCCTTCTTGGGATCCAATGGGACGATGCCGTAGAGCTCTTCGGGCGAATACAGCGGATCCTGGGACTTGTGGAACTCGTAGGCCGTCTTGGCCGGGCGGTTGAGGTGGGCTAGGATTTCGCGGGCGATCTCGAGGGCGTGCTCGTCGTCCTCGGCGAAGTGGTCGGTGACTCCGGACTTGCGGCAGTGCACGTCGGCGCCGCCCAGCTCTTCGGCCGTGACGACCTCGCCGGTGGCGGCCTTCACCAGCGGCGGCCCGCCGAGGAAGATCGTCCCGTTGCCCTTGACGATGATGGTCTCGT
>JADYZQ010000063.1 GCA_020853015.1 Deltaproteobacteria bacterium | reverse complement strand
TGCGCTTTTTAATGTGCACCTCGACCCCGACGTTGCGGCTGGAATAGGCCAAGATCTCTTTGATGGCCTTGAAGGCGATATTGCTTTCGTCGTTGGGGACCCCCTCGTGGTCGCAGGTGACCGTGATGCCTTTTTCGACGATTTTTAGGTCAATTTCGTCGGCGATGCTGACCCGCTCCATGAGGCTGCGCAGCTCGTGGTACCCATCCGAGCGCTTTCCGACGACTTCCAGGCGAAGATTGACTTTTCCGGGGGAGGGAAGCGTGAGGCTTTGCATGGTCGGTCCTTATATAGACTAAAAATAACCCTGTCAATACGGTATTTTACCATTGCTTTGTTAGAATGAGCCTGATACTTTGCGCCGCCTTTTATGAGTAAAAGCAAAGGCCCGCGGAAGGCCGTCACACAAAAGAATCCGGGCAAACTCGCCCAGCTGATCCGGCTGCGGGAGGGCTTCACCAAAAGCTCCGACGGCACCGCGATCTATTACAAGGCGGTCGGCTTCGGATTTCCCATCGTGCTGTGCAACGGCATGGGGGTCTCGACCTTTTTTTGGAAATATTTCGAAAACGCCTTCAAGAACCACTTCCAGGTCATCACCTGGGACTATCGCGGCCACGGCCGCTCGGCGGCGCCCAAAAACCGCGACAACGTCAGCGTCCAAGCCTTGGTCGAGGACTGCAAGGCGGTCTGCGACGAGCTGAAGGTCAAGAAGGCCCTCTTCATCGGCCACAGCCTCGGGACCCAGGTGGTCCTCGAGTTCTACCGGCGCCACCCGCGCCACGTCGCGGGCATCGTCTCCTGCCTGGGCACCTTCGGCCGGCCGATGGATTACTTTTATAATTCGCCACTTTCCAAGTATATCTTCGAGGTCTTCACGGCCTTAGGTCTGCTCTTCCCCAAACAGAGCAATTTCTTAAGCCAGCTGCTCATCAAAAACCCCTTCTGGTACCAGCTGGGCGGCCTGATGAAGATGATCAACACCGGAATGGCCGACAAGGCCGACGCCCAGAAGTACGTCGATCACATCCTGAGCCTCGACCCGCAATTCTTCGCCAAGCTTAGCCGCAGCGTGCAGTCGCACAGCGCCGAGGACATGCTGAAGCGCCTCAAGATCCCCACCCTCATTATCGGGGCCGACGGCGACACCTTCACGCCGGTCTGGCTGGCCAAGAAGATGCACCGGGTCATTCCCAAGTCCGAGCTCATCATCATCAAAAACGGCTCGCACGCCGCCCTCGTCGAGCAGCCCGAACTGATCAACCTGAGGATCGAGAAGTTTTTGCGGGAGCGGATCCTCTCGCTGCCGCAGGCCGCGGCAAAAGAGGCGGCCGCGCGGGCCGAGGCCGGTTGAGGCCGGCGTCAGGGCGCAAACTCCGGAAAATCGAAGAACATCAAATCGGAGGCCGAGGTAAAGGGTAGGAAACCGAGGCCCGTAGTGTTTAGGCCCAGCGGTTTGCAGAACGCCTCGAAGCTGACACCTTCCCCGGTCGAGATCCTGACGCATTGGTTTGTGAATTGCCGGGGGGGCGGGTCATTCGATTCGAAGGAGCCCAGCCAATAATCTTGGTTTTCTAGCCAGCGGCCGAATCCCTTAGCGTAATTTCCCATATCCGTCGCGCTGCCGTTACTGGTCTTGAGGGCGGTGGCATTCGGCCCCAATTGGCTCGCAAAGGCGCGGATGGGCAGGAACACCTCCGGCGGCAAGGGAGGCGTCACCACCAGGGCTCCGAAGAAGCTGTCGGTAAATTTATCCTCGGGATCAAAATGGTCGTAATTCGCCGCGACTTGGATGACGGAACCCACCGGCGCAAAGGTGAGATCCTGGCCGCGCAGGCTTCCCGAACCGGGGTTCGTCGGCAGGGGGAAATCGTCGAATCGGGCGGCGAGCAGGCGGGACTCCACCACCCCGTCGTCCACCCAAACCCTAACGCAGATCGGAAGCGCCGCGGTATGTCCCGAGCAACCTTCGGCGCCGCCGATGCCGTCGAGGTCGAAATCGCCGAAGTTAAGCCGGGCAATGTAGGGTTTCGTGCCGATGAAGATGACCTTCTCCATCTTATTCAGAGTTGCATCGACCGGGATCAGGAAGGTGCTCAGCGGCCCCAACAGCGCGGCAAGTCGGGAATTGGCGAAAAAGACCAAATTGGCGCTGAAGGCGAGGTTTTCGGAATAATTCTCAATTTGACAGGAAGTGCTGCAACCGTCCCCGCTCCGGCTCATGCACAACCCGTCGCCGATCAAGGCACACTCCGCGTCCATCGAGCAGGCGATGCCGTTGCTGCATTGCATGCCGTCATCGCATTGTTCGCCGGTGTCCAAGGCACCATCGCCGCAGACCCCGGACCCGGCCGTCAAGAATTTCGAAAGGGCCTCATCGAGGTAGGGATCTCCGAGGGAGGCAAACATGATCGCGCCGCCGTCCATCCGGGTCTTGTTGACGTCGATGGAGAGATCCTTGGGAATCTGGAGGACGGAAGGCAGCTCGGCTACGGGCGCGGGCGGAGCGGCGAAGTTTCCGGTTTCACTGGTGGTCCCTGCGCAGCCCAGTTGCAGCAAAAAGGCGGCCTGGAGGAAAAGGAGGGCGGCAATCGCCGTTTTTCGCAATATTTCCATCGCGCGAGGCTCCTCTTTCGCCTAACTCTTAGGCAGCGGCGCGGCACATTTGGTGCAATCCGACGGACAAGTGTCGCAAGATTCCGCCCCGTTACAAATTCCGTCGCCGCAGAATGGATCGGGAGGGGGCGGACAGGCATTCGGGTCTTCGGCAGACATTTCAAGGCAATCCTGGTCGCCACCTATGCAATCGACCATGCCGTCACAATCGTTATCGAGTCCGTCGTTGCAAATTGTCTCGGTTGCCGTGCACGGCACGGCGACACAATTCCCGATGCCCTCCGTCTTTTCGCAATAAAATAAATACCCCGGAGGCGCCCCGCATTGGCCGGCGATATCCATACATTCCGCGTGCGAGGCACAGGCGAAGGACGGGCTGTCGCAGGATTGGCAGGCCTGGTTCGCATCGCAATAATTTCCCGGATCACAGGCGCAGCCGGAGGGAGGGCATAGCGTCGTATCTTCCACCGGACAATCCGGATCGCCCCCCCTCACGCATTCGAGCAATCCGTCACAGTCGTTGTCGATCCCGTCGCCGCAACTGGTCTCCGCCTGCGGGCAATCCGCGGGGCACACCGAGTAATTTTCCCCGGCCCCGCAATCGCATAGGCGGTCGCCGCAGGAGGGGGGACGCACGATGTCGCAGCTGCCCTTGGGGCAATCCTGCGGGCAATTGACCTCGGTTTCCCCGGACCTACATTCGCAGGTGCCGTCACCGCAGGTATACGTAGCCTGAATGCAATAGCCGGTCCCCCCTTTGTCCGCAGGGCCGCAGACAAATTGCATGTCAGGCGGGGCACCGCACTTCGCAGCGATATCCATGCACTGCTGGTCCAGGACGCAGGCGAAGGCCGAGGTCTCGCAAGCCTGGCATGACTTGGAAAGGTCGCAGTAAAAACCCTCGGCGCAGGCGTCCTGGGTCTCGCAGGCGCATTTGCAGGAGGCGCAGGCGGCGCCGCCCGGGCAGGCATCCATGCCGGGTTCGCCGCATTCCTCGCCCACGGTGACCTTACCATCGCCGCAGGCCGGGAGGGTGCAATCGCTGTAACAATAATCGTCGTCGAGCTTATTGCCGTCGTCGCAGGCCTCCCCACGGGTCACCACCCCGTTGCCGCAGCCGGTCGGGGTGCAGTTGCTGTCGCAGCCGTCGCCGTCGGTCAGGTTCCCGTCCTCGCAGACCTCGTCCTTGGTCTGAATCCCATTGCCGCAGCCCGTTAGGGTACAGTTGCTGTCGCAGCCGTCGCCGTCCCGGGTGATGCAGAGCTCGTCGCCGATCCCCGCGCAGTCGCCGTCGCTTAGACACGGGGTTCCGTCGCCGCAGTGTTTCCCATCGTCGCAGGCCTCCGCGGGTTTTTCATTTTCCGCGTTGCCGCAGACCGGCGGGCAATCGTCCGGACAGTTAAAATAATCTTCCTTTTCACCGCAGGTTCCGTTGTTGTCGCAGAAGGCACAGGCATCGCCGATGCCGTCCGAATCCGAATCGCGCTGCCCGAAATTGGGGACCCTGCGGCAGTTGTCGCAGGCGTCTCCGATCAAATCCCCGTCGGCATCTTCTTGGCCCGGATTTTCGACCCCGGGACAGTTGTCGCAGTCCAAGGTGTCCACGATCCCGTCGCTGTCGGCGTCCCAACCCCAGGGAGTTTGGGAGATCAGGCAATAGCTGCAGGCTTGGCCCGGAAATCCCCCGCCTTCCGCGTAAGGGGCCTGGTCGGGGTTATATTGTTTCGGGCAATTGTCCTCGAGGTTGGGGACCCCGTCGTAATCTCCTTCGCCGCAGGCCTCCGGTTGATTGTAGGGGCTGTAATCCCTCGGGCATAGGTCGCAGGCGTCGCCCATCGGGTCTTCGTCCTGGTTCGCCTGGTCGGGGTTGTAGTCGAAGGTGCAATTGTCCCCCTCTTTGTCCAAGATCCCGTCCTCGTCGCTGTCGCCGTTGCAAGCGTCGCCTCGGCCGTCCGGATAGGGATCCCCGCTGTCGTTCACCAAATCCGTCTGGTCCGGATTGGGCGTGCGCGGACAGTTGTCGCAGAGATCCCCGACCCCATCGCGGTCGCGGTCGCCTTGGTCGGTTCCATGGGTCAGCGGGCAGTTATCCGACTCGTCGGGCACGCCGTCCCCGTCCATGTCGCCCTGGCAGGCGTCTCCGATGCCGTCTCCGTCGCTGTCCTTCTGGTTGTCGCTGGAAGGAACCTGCGCGCATCCCCGGTCGCCGCATTCCCAGACCGGATTGGGTCCATTGGCCACCAGAGGGCAATTGTCGCAGGCGTCGCCCACCCCGTCGAAATCGCGGTCCGATTGGTCGTTATTTGCCGATTGGGGGCAATTGTCGCAGGCGTCGCCGACGCAATCCAGGTCGGCATCCGCTTGGTCGGGATTGGCCTGGTTGTCGCAATTGTCCTCCCTGTCCAGCAGGACTTGATCGCCAGGACCCCCGCCGGAATACCCGGCATAGATATAGCCGTCCCCGTCCTGGTCGAAGGCGCAACATCCGTTGACGCAGAGGATCCTCGTCCGGCAAGTGTCGCATTCCTCGCAATGGGAGGCGGCGTCGCAGGCCTGCTTGCAGGCCTCGATGGCCCCGGTATCGCCCCTGTAATTATCCTGGCACTCGCTATAACAGTACTCGCATTGGTAACAGGGGTAGCCGCAGGGCCCCCCGTTGAATTGGGAGAATTCCCGGCTTTGGCAATCGACGGCCGGGCACTCGAGCCCCTGGCCGTTGACGGTCCCACCAAAGGAGATCGGGCAAACCTCACCCCACATCCCGGTGCGTGAGCAAGAGCCCGTCGAGCCCCCGCCTCCGTCGTCCGGCGGTGCCAATTTCATGGGGAAGCAACTCTTTCGGCCGCGACTGAGCTCGCATTTTAATGCGTGCCCGAATCCATCCAAGAACTCGGCCGTCTCCGGACATTTCTGGAGAAAGGCATCGCAATCCAGGTCCGAATCGCATTCAGGGATATCCAGACAGGCGGAGTCGACGGTTTGGGGCGGAGGGGCCGTCGTGGGAGCTGCACTCACCGCGCAAGTCACGGGCTCGCCGGAGCACTGAAAAACCCGCCCGCCGGCGACGGCGCCGAACGCTGTAACGGTAAGTCGCCAGGCCCCGAAACCGGCCATGCGCCAACGCTCCTCCAACACGGCCTGGACCGCGTTCACCGCGAGGGAGTCGAGCTCCGCGAAGCGAACGCTTAAATTTACCGGGTTGGAAAGCTCCATCCGGACCATGGTGGACGGACAAGAGGCGTCGGGCGCCTCCTTCACGCAAGAGGGCGGAGGACTCCACAGCGAACGAAAAGACAGGGCCCCCGAAAAGCCGGCCAACCCCAAACCGCTCTCCCGGAGGCAGGCCTTGAATTCCACCGTCCCGCTCATTTCCATCGCCGCCCCCTGGGAAGAGCAGGAACCCGACAATTTTAGGCAATCATTCTCGAAATCTACAATTTCGGGACAATGCCAACCTCGGCCGCTGGAGATCGATTTCGAGTCGGAAACACTTCCGGGGAAACCCAAGACGGAGGCATTGGCTTGGGCGGCCAGGGTGGCGATATTTTTCAGGGATTCCCGCGCCAGGGCCTCCGGGGCGACCCCCGCCGGCGTGGATTTATTGGAGCTGCAGGCGCCGAACAAAAGCGCTGCGGTCAAGAATACAACGACACCCGCCCCAATTTCCCGGAAAACCCCACATCCCATTTTCCACTACCCCTGAGGGAAATAGTAAATTTACCGGGTGGAAAAAGGATAGAGCATTTCCCCGACTTGGATTTTGCGAAACCGGCCGCCGGGGCCTGAGGGGAAAAAACACCGGGGCGTCCAAAAGGATGCCCCTTAAAGCGTGACCAACACCGCCGTATCGCAAAGGTCCACGACGTCGTTCAAATCGAAGAACGGCGTGTCCGCCTCGATGGAGAGCAGGAAGTTCTCCAGGTCCTCGACCTCGCCCGCGCCTTGCAGGGCGAAGGCGGGATTGGCCCGGGTCAGGTGGTCGGCCCAGGAAGGATCCGTCAGCAGCTCGTCCAGGGTCTTCGCCAAGCCATGGTGGAAATACGGGGCGTTCAGGGCCACGCCCAGGAGGTTGGGCACGTTATAGCCGTTGACTGAGCCCTGCGCGATCTGGGTGGTGTTGCCGTTTTTGATCTCGAGGAGAGCCGTCAGGCCCGAATTATCCGGATCGCCGAATGTGCCCGCGTTGCGCAGCACGCAAGAGACCTGCAAGGGGGCGATGCCCGGGGCCGCATCCCCGCCGTTTTCGGTCTGGATGTTGCGGTTGTTCCCGCCGCCGACGCCGAACTCGTCGACCAGTTCCTGGTCGTCGAAGGGACCGATGCCCGAGTTGGGATTGCCGATGCTGAAGCCGCTGGCCAAGTCGAGGGTGTTGTCCCGGGTGACTTGGTAGAAAAGCTCGGAGGAGGTCCAGCCGGGCCCGCCGTGGCACTTGAAGCAGCCGGCCTCGGCAAAGAGACCGCGCCCGCGGACAATCGAAGCCTCCAAGGCCGCGTCGCCGAAGGTCTTGGGCGCTCGGGGACTGCGCATGGTCCTGGTGAAGGCGTCGACCTCGTCCCAATCCTCGCCGGCGCAGAGCCGCGCCTCGTTGGCCGTCTCGAGATCCAGGACCGACCCCGCCAAGCCGACGTCGTTGAAACCGTTGTTGGCCAGCAATTCGTCGGTGTCGTCGCCGTTGATCACGCCGTTCGCGTCGCCGTCGAGCAGCGAGGGACCTTGGTCGCCGAGCACGTCGCAGTTCGCCGGATCGGAGGCGTCTCCGTTTTCGGCCGTGGTCAGCACGCCGCGCCCGCCCGAGACGTTGGTGATATTGCCCTCGAAATCCCGGATCTCGTCGAAGATCGCGGTCCAATTGAGGATCTTTTGCGTCTCCTTGACCCCGTCGCCGTCGCGATCCTGATAGGTCCAGTGCATCGGGATGGTGCGGCGGGGACCCGTCGCGAAGCTCCACACCACGTTGTCGGAGAGGGTCCCGTTCGCGTGGCAGGCCGCGCAGTCCGAGCGCGACTCGACGGACCATCGGGCCCGGGCCGTGAAGAACAGGAGCTGGCCGCGCTCTGCCTCGAATTCCTCGCTGCCCGCGGCCGGCGGGGTCGAGGTCTGCACGGTGGAAGTCGCGATTTGCTGGCCCAGGTCGAGGGTGACCAGCTTGCGCGTCCCCCGGCAATTGACGAAGGCCTTGGGGCTGTTGCGCAAGACGGAAATGCCCATGGGGGTGCGGCAGGCCGGGAACAGGTCGATCTGGTCGGGCTTGCCGTCGCCGTCGAAGTCGTCGATCGAAACCTGGTTATTGCTCAGGTTGAACAGGACCCGCTGCACGGCGTCGCCGCCGCGGGAGACCGTGTAAAGGACTATATGGGAGGCGTCGGATTCGCTCGCGGAGACGGCCAAGGAGGTCGTGTCGGAGAGAAAGTTGCGCTTTCCGTCCTCGGTCGGCAAGAGGTCTTGGATCTTTTTCTCGAGGTTGACGCTGAGGGCCGCCAGCTCGTTCTTGCCGGAGACGCTGCCCACGAGGATCAGCGGGCGCACGTTGCCGCCGCGCACCTGCACGGGACCCGCGGGCGAGACCGCGATGGTCGGCACGAAAAACCGGTCGCCCAGGACGCTGACCGCGTAGAGTTGATTGGGAGAGGTCCTGGCGGTTCCGAAGCTGCCGACAGGCGAAACTTGGCTGGAACGCGGCTGGAACAGGACCGTGCCGCTCGAGCCGAGGTCGGAGGCTCGCAGCAGCGGCGCCTCGCCGCGGCGGCTGTCGTCGTCGGTGGCGCCGTTGATCGGGGTCCCGTAAAACTGGGTGACGATCACGGTCTCGTCGTTGTCGTCTCGATCGAGGTCGTTGGTCACCGCGATGCCGAAGGGAGTCTTCGCCGCCGTCGCCGCGACGGGCTCGAGGGTCTCGGCGTCCAGCTTGAGGACCCTCCCTTGCGCCAACTCGGAGACGAACAGGGATTTTCCGCTCGGCGCCAGGGCCAGTCCCACCGGCTCGGCGCCCACCTCGGCGATGTCCACCACCGCGGGATTCCCCTTGAGGCCGGCCAGCTTCGAGACCGTCGCCGAGGCCTGGTTGACGACGAAGGCGGAATCGTTGTCGGGCCCGATCACCACCGCGACGGGCTCGTCGCCGACCGGGACCTCTTTAAGCAGCGCGGGCGGATCCACCGTGATGTCGAAGACGCTGACGGAGTCGGCGTTCTCGTTGACCGCCACCAGCCGGGTCTCGTCCGGAGACACCATCACCGCGCTGGACTGGGAGGCGAAGGGAAGGAAGACGTCCTCGCCGCCGCCGTCGCCGTCATCCCCGCCGCCCCCGCACGCGGCCACGCTCAAGACGAAACAAAGCGCCAAAACACGAAAGGTTTTCATGGAAAGCCCCCTTCCCGCGCCGGAGCCGGCGCGGATCTGCCCTCGAGAGCGCGCGTCCGAACGCGGCGAAACGCCGGCACCGGAGTCGGCTCTCATGATCTTCGAATTTTTTGCTGTAACCCCTCGCGGTGGAGTGAGGATCCGCAAGACTACGGGTTCTTGGAGTGCATTATCGGAGTAACAAAGGAAAAAGTTCCGCGCAAGGGATAATTTTTTACTTTCCCGCCTTTCGGAAGGCCAGCTCCCCGGCCCCCTTCCCCACCTGGGTCTTGCCCACGTCGGCGACGACCTTGTCGCCGTCTTTGAACTCCCCGGCGAGCAGCTGGAGCGCCAACGGGTCTTGCAGGTATTTCTGGATGGCGCGCTTCAGCGGCCGCGCGCCGTAGACGGGATCGTAGCCGTGCTCGGCGATCACCCTGCGGGCGGGCTCGGTCAGCTCGAGCTCGATCTTGCGCTCTTTGAGCAGCTTGTCGAGGCGGGCCAGCTGGATGTCGACGATCTTCTCGATCTGCTTTTCCTTCAGCGAGTGGAAGATGATGATCTCGTCGACGCGGTTGAGAAACTCGGGGCGGAAATGGCCGCGCAGGGCCTCCATCACCCGCCGCTCCATCTCGGCGTCGTCCTTCCCGCCCAGGTCGGTGATGTACTGCGAACCGATATTGCTGGTCATGATGAGGACGGTGTTCTTGAAATCGACCGTCCTCCCCTGCCCGTCCGTCGCCCGGCCGTCGTCCAGGATTTGCAGCAGGACGTTGAAGACGTCGGGGTGGGCCTTCTCGATCTCGTCGAAGAGGATGACGGAATAAGGCCGCCGCCGCACCGCCTCGGTGAGCTGCCCGCCCTCCTCGTAGCCGACGTAGCCCGGCGGGGCGCCGATCAGGCGCGAGACGGAGTGCTTTTCCATGTACTCGCTCATGTCGATGCGGATCATCGCCTGCTCGTCGTCGAAGAGGAACTCGGCCAGGGCGCGGGCGGTCTCGGTCTTGCCGACGCCGGTGGGGCCCAGGAAAATGAAGGAGCCGATCGGGCGGTTGGGGTCCTGCAGGCCCGCGCGGGCGCGGCGCACGGCGTTGGCGACCTTCTGCAGGGCCTCGTCCTGGCCGACGACGCGCTGCCGGAGGCGGTCTTCCATGTGCAAGAGCTTCTCCACCTCGCCCTCGAGCATCTTGGAGACCGGGATGCCGGTCCACTTGGCGACGACCTCGGCGACGTCCTCGGCGTCGACCTCCTCCTTGAGCATCTTCTGCTCTTTTTGCAGCTCCGCGAGCTGGGCGTTGAGCGCGGCCAATTCCTTCTCGAGGCCCGGCAGCTGGCCGTATTTCAGCTCGGCGGCGCGGTTGAGGTCGCCGGAGCGCTCGGCGCGCTCGGTCTCGAGGCGCACCTGCTCGATCTTCTCCTTGGTCTGACGGATCTTGTGGATGGCCTCCTTCTCGTTCTTCCAGTGGGCCTTGAGCTTGGCGCTCTTCTCGCGCAGCGCGGCCAAGTCGGATTGCAGCTTTTGGAGGCGCTCTTGGGAGGCCGGATCCTTCTCCTTTTTCAGCGCCTGTTCCTCGATCTGAAACTGCAGGATCTTGCGCTCGATCTCGTCGATCTCGACGGGCAGGCTGTCGATCTCCATGCGCAGGCGGCTGGCGGCCTCGTCGATCAGGTCGATGGCCTTGTCGGGCAGGAACCGGTCGGTGATGTAGCGGTGCGAGAGGGTCGCAGCCGCCACCAGGGCGCTGTCCTGGATGCGCACGCCGTGGTGGACCTCGTAGCGCTCTTTGAGGCCGCGCAGGATGGCGATGGTGTCCTCGACGCTGGGCTCGCCCGCGAAGACGGGCTGGAAACGCCGCTCCAGGGCCGGATCTTTCTCGATGTGCTTGCGGTACTCGTCGAGCGTCGTCGCGCCCACGCAGCGCAGCTCGCCGCGGGCCAGGGCGGGCTTGAGCATGTTGGAGGCATCCATCGCCCCCTCCGCCGCGCCGGCGCCCACCAGGGTGTGCAGCTCGTCGATGAAGAGGATGATCTCTCCCTCGGACTCGACCACCTCCTTCAGCAGGGCCTTGAGCCGGTCCTCGAACTCGCCGCGGTATTTGGTGCCGGCCAGCAGGCCGCCCAGGTCGAGGGCGACCAGGGTCTTGTCGCGCAGGCTCTCGGGGACGTCGCCGTTGACGATGCGCT
>JADYZQ010000062.1 GCA_020853015.1 Deltaproteobacteria bacterium | reverse complement strand
TTTTCGAACTCGTCGAGCAGCAGCTCGCCCGCGTCGTTGATGGGTATGACTTTCAACACGGCGCCGGTCCGCTCGCAGAGCATCTGCCAGGGCACGATGTTGGAGTGGTGCTCGAGGTTGCTGATCAGGATCTCGTCGCCGGCCTTGAAATTTTTCAGTCCGTAGGTCATCGCCACCAGGTTGATCGCCTCGGTGGCGCCGCGCACGAAGACGATCTCGCGGGCCTCGCGCGCGTTGAGGAAGTGCTGGATCTTGCTGCGGGCGTGCTCGTACTCCTCGGTGGCCTTTTCGCTCAGCACGTGGACGCCGCGATGGATGTTGGCGTTTTCCCGCTCGTAGTAGCGCTGGACTCGGTCGATGACGAGCTGGGGTTTTTGGCTGGTGGCCGCGTTGTCGAGGTAGACGAGCGGCTTGCCTTGGACGCTGGTGGCCAGGATCGGGAAGTCCTTGCGGATCCGCTGGACGTCCCAGCCCAGGGCCGGGGCCGCGGGGGCGGCGATCGGTTGGGTGGCGGCCTGGCTCATGCGGCGGCCTCCTTGCCCGGCATCAGGCGGGCGAAGATCCATTGCTGAAGGCGCTCGCGCAGTGGCTCCTGCCGCATCAGGGCGACGACGTCGCTGGCGAAGGCGTAGGTCAAAATGCTGCGGGCCAAGGCGGCGTCGATGCCGCGCGAGCGCAGGTAGAAGACCTGGTTGGCGTCGAGTCGCCCGATGGTGGCGCCGTGGTTGCACTTCACGTCGTTGGCGTAGATCTCGAGCAAGGGCTTGGTGTTGATCAGCGCGTCGTCCGAGAGGATCAAATTTTTGTTGCTCTGCTGCGAGCTGGTCTTCTGCGCGTCGGGCCGCACCAGGATGCGGCCGTTGAAGACGCCCTGCGACTTCCCGTCGAGGATGCCCTTGTAGAGCTCGGCGCTGGTGCAGTGCGGCTTGGCGTGGTCGATATTGGTGTGGTTGTCGACGTGCTGGCTGCCCGAGACCATGTAGAGCCCGTTCAAGGTCGCGCCCGCGCCCTCGGCATCGAGGACGGTGCCCAGGTCGTTGCGGGCCAGGGCGGCGCCCAGCGAGAGGGAGTGCGAGGTGTACTGGCTGTCGCGGGACTGGCGGACGCCGATCGAGGCGATGTGAAAGGCGGATTCGCTTTCGCCCTGCAGCTTGATGTGCTCGATCACGGCGCCCTCGCCGGCGGCGATCTCGGTCACCGCGTTGGTGAAATAGGCCCCCTGGCCGACGTAGGTCTCGATCAGCGTGGCCTGGGATTGGGCCTCGGCCACCACCAGCACGCGCGGGTGCGAGACGACGGCCGTGCCGTTGCCGTGGGAGACGAAGAGCAGCTGGATCGGCTGCGGGAGCACCGTCCCGCGCGGCAGAAAAAGATAGGCGCCGTTCTGCAAGAAGGCGTCGTTCAGCGCGACGAAGGCGCGATCCTTACTGTCGACCTGCCGGCCCAGATGGGCCTCGAGGCTCGCGGCGTCCTCCTGGAGGGCCTGGGCCAGGCTCTTGCAACGCACCCCGGCGGGCAAGCCGCTTAAGTCCGAGAGGGCGGGATGGAAATGCCCGTTGAGGAAGACCAGCCGCGGTCCGGGCATGACGCAGAAGGCCATGCGGTGCATCTCCTCGAGGGTGAAGCGCGCGACCTCCTTGTCGCCGCCCAGCTGGAACTCGCGCGAGGCGATGGGCTCGACGGAGGTGTACTTCCACTCCTCCATGCGGCGGTTCGGAAAACCGAGGGCCGCAAAACGCTCGATGCCGGCTTGTCTCCGCTCCCGGAGAAAGGCCGGGGCCTTGGGGTCCAGCGAGCGCTCGTAGGCTTGTTGGTAGGAAGCGAGCATCGCTTAGACCCCCACCGCCTTGGCGTCCTTGCCCACGACCCAGCCGTAGCCGCGCTCTTCGAGGTGCTTGGCCAGCTCTTTGTCGCCGGAGGTGAGGATCTTGCCCCCGGAGAGGACGTGGACGAAGTCCGGTTCGATGTAATCCAGAAGCCGCTGGTAGTGCGTGACCAGGACGAAGGCGCGATCCGGGCTGCGCAGGGCGTTCACGCCGTTGGCGACGATCTTGAGCGAGTCGATGTCGAGGCCCGAGTCGGTCTCGTCGAGCAGGCCCAGCTTGGGGTCGAGCATCGCCATCTGCAATATTTCATTGCGCTTCTTCTCGCCGCCCGAGAAGCCCTCGTTGACGCCGCGGTTGAGGAAACCCGGGTCCATCTCGAGGAGCTTCATCTTCTCCTTGACGAGCGCGAGAAAGTCCATCGCATCCAGCTCTTCGAGGCCGCGATGCTTGCGCACGGCGTTGAGCGCCGTCTTGAGGAAGTGGGCGTTGGTGACGCCGGGGATCTCGATGGGATATTGGAAGGCCAGGAAGATCCCGGCGCGGGCGCGTTCTTCGACGTCGAGGTCGAGCAGGTTCTTGCCTTCATAGAGTACCTCCCCGGAGGTCACCTCGTAGTTGTCGCGCCCGGCTAGGACGTTGGCCAGGGTGCTCTTGCCCGAGCCGTTAGGGCCCATGATCGCGTGCACCTCGCCGGCGTTGACCGTGAGGTTAATCCCCTTGAGGATCTCCTTGTCCTCGACCCTGGCGTGGAGGTTTTTGATTTCGAGCAATGGCATAGTTTCCTCTTGCGGGGGTTCGCCCCAAAATTTAACCGACGGATCCTTCCAAACTGACGCTCAGCAACTTCTGCGCCTCGACGGCGAACTCCATCGGCAATTCCTTGAAGACCTGCTTGCAAAAGCCGTTGACGATCATGTTGACCGCGTCTTCCTCCGAGATGCCGCGCTGCTTGCAGTAGAAGAGCTGGTCCTCGCCGATCTTGGAGGTGGTCGCCTCGTGCTCCATTTGGGCCGAGCTGTTCTTGATCTCGATGTAGGGGAAGGTGTGCGCGCCGCACTTGTCGCCCATCAGCAGCGAGTCGCACTGCGAGTAGTTGCGCGCGCCCTCGGCGCCCTTGTTGATCTTGACCAAGCCGCGGTAGGTGTTTTGCCCGTGGCCCGCCGAGATACCCTTCGAGACGATGGTGCTGCGCGTGTTCTTCCCGATGTGGATCATCTTCGTGCCGGTGTCGGCCTGCTGGTAGTTGTTGGTCACGGCCACCGAGTAGAACTCGCCCACCGAGTTGTCGCCCTGCAGGATGCAGCTGGGATACTTCCAGGTGATCGCCGAGCCGGTCTCGACCTGGGTCCAGGAGATCTTGGAATTTTCCCCCGCGCACTTCCCGCGCTTGGTGACGAAGTTGTAGATGCCGCCCTTCCCTTCCTTGTCGCCTGGGTACCAGTTTTGCACCGTCGAGTACTTGATCTGCGCGTCGCCCAGGGCGACCAGCTCGACCACCGCGGCGTGCAGCTGGTTCTCGTCGCGCATCGGGGCGGTGCAACCCTCGAGGTAGCTGACGTAGGAGCCCTCGTCGGCGACGATCAGCGTGCGCTCGAACTGCCCCGTCTCGGAGGCATTGATGCGGAAATAGGTGGA
Organism: Deltaproteobacteria bacterium; assembly: GCA_020853015.1. Classification (GTDB taxonomy): domain Bacteria; phylum UBA10199; class UBA10199; order DSSB01; family DSSB01; genus DSSB01. The sequence continues at coordinate 1,125 of JADYZQ010000062.1, read as the reverse complement.
GAGCTCCATCGGGCAGCGCACGCCCTTCGGGATGTAGACGAAGGAGCCGTCGCTGAACACGGCCGAGTTGAGCGTGGCGAAGTAGTTGTCGCTGTAGGGGACCACCGAGCCCAGGTATTTCTTCACCAAGTCGGGATGCTCCAGCACCGCCTCGGAGAAGGAGCAGAAGATGATCCCCATCTCTTTGAGCTTGCCCTTGAAGGTGGTGCCCACCGAAACCGAGTCGAAGACCGCGTCGACCGCGACGCCGGTCAGGCGCTCCTGCTCGGCGAGCGAGATGCCCAGCTTGTTGAAGGTCTCGCGGATCTCGGGGTCGACCTCGTCGAGGCTCTTCGGCTTCGCCTTCTGCTTGGGCGCGGAGTAGTAGTAGATGTCGTTGTAGTCGATCTTCGGGTAGCGCACGTTCTGCCAGGTGGGCTCCTGCATGGTCAGCCAATGCCGGTAGGCGCGCAGCCGCCATTCGAGCATGAAGGGGGGCTCGTTCTTCTTGGCCGAGATCAGGCGGACGATGTCCTCGTTCAGCCCCTTCGGGATGCGGTCTTCCTCGATGGAGGTGACGAAGCCGTACTTGTATTCCTGCCCCGTGATTTCCTCGAGGGCCTGGTTGGTCTCGGTCATAACGACTCCTGCAGGGCCGGCTTGGCCTGCCTGCCGGCCAGGTCGGCGACGGTGGTCTGGGCCAGCAGGTTGTAGATCTTGTGGTTCAATTCGTAGAAGGGCCCCTTGATCAGGCAGCCGTCCCACTGCGGGCAGGTGATCTTCTCGCCGTTGAAGCACTCGGCCACCGCGAAGGGCCCGTCGAAGATCTCGACGACATGGGCCACCGTGATGTCCCCGGGCGGCTTAGCCAGGACGTAGCCGCCCTTGGTCCCCTGGAAGGCCCGGATCACGCCGTGGGCGGCGAGGCGCTGCATCACCTTCGCCAAGAGGGGATAGGGGATGTGGCAGGACTGGGAGATCTCCCGAGTGCTGGTGACCGGCAGGGCCTGCCCTTCCTTGCGGATCATGTGCTCGATGGCGAGCAGGGCGTATTCGGTTTTTTTGTTAAAATGCAGCACAATTACGACCGTTTAGATCCATGAAAACGAATTAAATATTTGAAAATAATATTAATAAATTCAAATA
>JADYZQ010000061.1 GCA_020853015.1 Deltaproteobacteria bacterium | reverse complement strand
GGGCGCCCTGCGCTTCCTGCGGGAGAACCCCGAGGCGGGCCGCGAGGCGCTGATCGGCCGCAGCGACCTCTCCGCCGCGCACCTGGACGAGCTTTTTCTGGCCATGGCCCCCCGCGACCACCGGGTCCTGACCAACCCCAACCTCCAGCGCGTTCTGATCCCCAACCGCGGCGAGATCGCCCTGCGCCTGGCGCGTGGCCTGCGTGCAGAGGGCTTGACCCCCGTGGTCTTGGTCGCCCAAACCGAGGCCAACGCCGTCTGGGCGGCCGACATCGCCCGGCTGGGCGGCGAGGTCCGCGTCATCGCCGGCGCCACCCCCGCCGAGGCCTACCAAAATGCCTATTTGAATATCCCCCGCATCCTGCGCGAGGCCCGCGAGGCGGGCGTCCAAGCGGTGCACCCCGGCTACGGCTACCGCTCGGAGAGCTCCGAGTTCGCCCGCGCCCTGGAGGACGCGGGCATCGTCCTGATGGGGCCCTCCGTGCGCTCGATGGAGCGCGCCGGCGACAAGGACATCGCCAAGCAGGCCTTCATCGAGGCGGGCGTCCCAGTGGTCCCCGGCACCCGCCGCGGCTACCTGGAGGTCGAGGGCCTGATCGCGGAGCTGCGCGAGCTGGGCATGATCCGCGGCGAGGAATTGGCCTTCCCGATCCGGCTGAAGGCGGTGGCGGGCGGCGGCGGCCGCGGCCAGCGCACGGTGCGCGGCCTGCAGGAGCTGCGCGACATCTTCCCGCGCCTCTCGGCCGAGGCCCTGGCGGGCTTCGGCAACGGCTCGATCATGGCCGAGCGCTTCATCGAGCGCTTCCACCACGTCGAGTTCCAGGTCATGGCCGATCGTTTCGGCAACATCATCCACCTGGGCGAGCGCGAATGCACCCTCCAAGAGCGCAACCAGAAATTGATCGAGATCCACCCGGCGGCGATCTTCGAGCGCTTCCCCGGCCTGCGCGAGCGCATGGCCGAGGCCTCGCTCAACGCGGCCCGGGCGATGAACTACACCGGGCACGGGACGGTCGAGTTCATGGTCGACCCCGTGACCGGCGACTTCTTCGCGATGGAGGTCAACGCCCGCATCCAGGTCGAGCACCGCGTCAGCGAGGCCGTCACCGGCTTCGACCTGATCCGCGAGGCGGTGCGCGTGGCGCGCGGCCTCCCGCTCTCGGTGGGCCAGGAGCAGGTTCAGACCCGCGGCGCCGCGGTCGAGGTCCGCATCAAGGCGGTGGATCCGAGCCGCCGCGACCGCGACGGCAACGCCTCCCCGGCGCCGGGCCTGGTCGAGGAATTCTCCGTGATGGGCAGCTCGGACTTCGAGTCCCTGACCCGCGAGGGCGTCTTCGTCGAGACCAGCGTCCGTGCCGGTGACCGGGTTTCGCCCAACGCCGACCCGATGATCGCCAAGATCATCGTGACCGCCGAGAGCCGCCGTGCCGCGATCGAGCGGGCGGCCGAGGTCCTCGCCCGCACCAACCTGCGCGGCAGCCAGGGCTTCGCCAGCGACTTAAGCCGCCAACTCAGCCTGCTGCGGACCCGCGCCGCGCAAGAGGCCACCTACGACAACCGCTTCGTCGACGAATGGACCCGGCTGGGCGGCGAGAATTTTTCGGTCCATCCGCATCGCGAGTCGGTCCTATGGACCGGCAGCGGCCCCGCGACCCACTTCGAGGTTGGGGGGGCGGAGCCCGTATCCCGCGAACTCGCCGACCGCCAGGCCGCGGCCTTTCAGCGCTTGCTGAACGCCGGGGACCCCCCCGCGGAATCTCCCCTGCGCGGGCCGGTGGCGGAATTGCTGCGGCAAAGCCCCGACCTGCGCGCCGAACTGACCTCGGAGGGCGGCCGCCGCGGCCTCTGGGCCCAAGGGGATGCCTCGAGCGAGCTGCGCCAAGTGGCGCTCTTCGACAACCACCGGCCCCGCCGCCTCCTTCTATCACGTCGCGTCCTGATGCCCACGGGCGAGCGGCAGCAAGTCTCCGTGGAGCAACCGATCGTCTACGACATCCGCTTCAACGCGGAAGGCAACGCCGTGGAGCGCGTCGATCTTTACCATCGCCGGAAATCCGGCTTGGACCTGCTGCTCAGCGTGGGGCCGGGAGATCCCTATTTCCGCGCCGTGACCGAGGGGGGCCAATACCGCCTCTTCGCCCAGGAGCGGGCCACGACCCCGGCGACGGTCGACCTGCGCCTGATTCCCGCAGGGGCCCACCGCGGGGTCGAGATTCGGGACCGGGCCGGCAACATCCTGGTCTCGCTGGCCCCCGAGCGGGTCATGGAATCCCCGGCTCAGCGGCTCTTGAGCCTCTTCGAGTTCACCGGCGACTCCGTGCCGGCCCATATCCGCCAGCGCTCCGAGACGCAGATCCGCGAGCTGATGGCCGGCATGGCGCGGACGGCGCCTGGCAGCCGGAGCCGCGAGGAGTTTTTAGACGCCTTGGGCAGCACGCCGGTCTCGCTGGTCCGCCGCCTGCTCGCGCTGGCCGGAGAGAACCGCGGCCCCGAGGAGCGGCAGCTGATCGACGAGGCCATCGCCCGCCGCGAGATTTCGGGCTTCTGGCAACGCCACCGCTTCGAGTCCTACCGCCCCTTGGACGAGAACACCTCGCTGGTCCGCTTCACCGAGACCTCGGCCGACGGGACCGGCTTTCCGCGCCTGATGATCCGCGTGCACGGCGATACCGGCCTGCCGATGGAGGCCTTGGTCCCGAGGGCCCTGGAGCAGCTCGACCAGGCCCGCCGCGAGCACCCCCAGGCCCGCGACCACGTGATCCAGATTATCGACCGGAATTTCCATCCTTCCCGTCTGCCCGAGATCCAAGAGGCCCTGAACCTGGCCGCCGGCGTGCGGACGATGCTGCGCGCCGCCTCGGGCGAAGGCGACATCGGCCTGAAGAGACTGACCTTGGTCGTCGACCGTCCCGGCGAATACCCGGATTATTTCACCTTCCGCCGCGCTGAGAACGGCGAGGGACAACGCACCGGTCGCTATGAAGAGGACACACGCTACCGCAACCTCCACCCCATGCTGGCCCACTTCCTCGAACTTCGCCGCCTGGACAACTTCGACCTCGAGCGCGACTTGGCCCACTCCGACCGCTTCACCCACGTCTACTTCGGCCGCAACCGCGCCACCGAGACCCTCGAGGCGGGCGCCGACCAGCGCCTCTTCGGCCTGGGCATCGTGCCGGAGGCGGAGGTGCAGCGGAACTACGCCGGGGAGCTGACCGAGATTCCGCGCGTCGAGCAGGAATTTTTAGCCGTGGTTCGCGCCATGCATCAGTCCTTGGAGACCCGCACCGGCCGCCGGCCGAACTGGAACCGCATGTTCCTCAACGTGCAGCCCATCTTGGCCGTCAGCGACGCCGAGGTCGCGGCCTACGCCGAACGCCTCGCCGTCCGCCACCAAGACCAGCTGCGGGGCCTCGGCCTCGAGAAGGTCGTGGTCAAGGCGCGGCTGCGCGACTTGGAGGCCCCGGACGGCCTGCGCACCATCCTGGTCCGCATCACCAATCCGACCGGTTTCCGCTTCGAGCCGATGATCCACAATGTCGTTCGCGCCCGGGTGGCGGAGGCCGATGGCTCCGTGGCCCTGCGCGAGGTCCTGGTCCGCAACGGCACTTATGAGAATTGGCGCCGGGCCGTCACCGCCGGCGACGCGGGCTACGTGATCCCCGGCGGCGAATGGGCCCCCGCCGACATCCCGATCCGCTCCGCGACGCCGGCCGAGATCCGCGAGCAGCAGGCCCGTTCCCGCGGCGCGGTCTGGGCCTACCGGATTCCCGAATTGATGACCGAGCTCGCCGAGCGCTTCCGGGTGCAGAACGGCCTGGGGCAGCCGCGCCTTCCCGGCAGCGAGCGGCCGGAGGCGCCCTACGCCTCGAACTTCGTCGAGCTCGACCTGGATCCGACCACCGTGCGGAGCGACCCGCGCACCGGCATGATCGACTATAACCAAGGGCGGCTGGCTCCGGCGGTGGATGCCGAAGGACTCCCGCGCCCCGCGGGACAGAACCAGGCCGGGGTGGTGGTCGGTCTCCAGACCGATCACCTGGGCATCGGCATGCCGGCGACCCGGGTGGTCATTATGGGCGATTTGACGCATGCCAGCCGAGGTTCGCTCTCGGCGAACGAATGCGCGCGGATCAACGCGGCGATCCGCTACGCCGCCGAGCGCGGCATCCCGGTCGACTGGTTCACCGCCAGCTCCGGCGCCGAGATCCACGAGCGTCGCGGCGTCGAGGGCCTCGACGCCACCGCCGCCACCGTCCGGGAGATCGTGCAGAACGCCCACAGCCTGGGCCTGCCGATCAACATCGTGGTCGACGACGTCAACATCGGCGCCCAATCTTATTGGAATTCCCTGGCGGCGATCATCCACGACACCGGCGGCGTCCTGATCATGACGCCGCGGGGCAGCATGGCCTTGACCGGACCCGACGCCTGGACCGCAGCGATGCGGCGCGAGACCCACAGCGAGGACCTGCCCGGCGAGGCCCGCCGCTACTACCCGGATGGACTGAAAAGCCTGGCCGGCTACGAACAGATCCACGGCCCCAACGGCGAGGCGATGGCCTTCGCGCCCAATCTGGCCGCGGCGACCGAGATGCTGCTGCGACACCATTACTTTTCCTACACCGGCCGAGGCGAGATCGTCCGGGAACGCGCCTTCGGCGGCCAGGACCCCTTCGAGCGCGACATCACCGTCGAGCCCGCGGCCAACGGACGCAGCGTCGGCGAGGAGATCGGACGCATCCTGACGGGCCAGGCCGGCAACCGCGAGGCCATCCTCGAGGCCCTGCGCGACCGCGGCTCGCCGCCGCCCCTGCGCTGGTGGGCCGACGCCCAGGGCATCCGCTATCAGCCGGGCGGCAACGGCCTGATGCCCCAGCGCTTCGGGAGCCTGATCCAGGAGATGCAGATCGGCGGTCGCCCCACGATGGTGATCTTCCCGCCGGTGGGACCGCTCACCCCCGCGGATTCCGAGATCATCGGCCGCGCCCTGTTCAAGGCCAACGGCCGGATGCCCGTCCTGATCATCGGCAGCCTGACGGGCTTCAACGGCGACCCGCGCTCCATGGAAAACCGCCAGCTCTTCGGCGGCGCCACCATCGCCGAGGCCGTCGTCCGCCACCGCGGACCGATCACGGTGGTCGACATGGGCTACATCGTCGGCGGGACCTTCGTGGTGGTGAGCAAGCAGCTCAACCCCCACCTGCGCCTGCTGGCCTTGGAAGGCTCGCATGCCCAGGTCATCGGCGGGACGTCTGCCGCCAAGGTGGTGTTCCGTTCGCGGATCCGCCGCAACGCCGATCGCGATCCGCGCGTGGTCGCCGCCCGTGAGGCCGTGGAGCGGGCTTCGGCCGCCGACCGGCCGGCGCGCGAGGCCGATCTCCTTAGCGTCCGCCGCGCGGTGATCTCGGAGCTGGAGCAGCGGGAAGGCGCCGCCTTCGACCAAGTGCACAGCGTCCAGCGCGCCCAATCCGTCGGCGCGGTGGACGAGGTCGTCGCCCCGGCCCAACTGCGCGAGGCGATCATCCGTCACCAGCGCGAGGCCTTGAATCAATACCGCCTCGATGCGGAGCGGGAGGTCGACGCGGCCCGCGCCGAGGGACTGCGCGACGTGCTCCAGCTGCCGGAGTCCCGGGCTTTAAGCATGTTCCTCGAGAGTCTGACTCAGGTTTACGGCGAGACCACGGCGCGCGAGATGGCGCGCACCTGGAGCGAGGGGCTGCGGGTCTTCTCCGAAAGACCGAAGGGCGAACCCGAGGGCGGCGCCTCGAACGGTGGAGAGGGCGGGCCCGGCGGCGGGTCGACGCCCCCCTGAAAGTCCGCCGGGTCCCGCGCCGCGGAAACGGGCGCCGGGGCTGACGCGCCGGTCGGGCGATCCAGCGGGGCTTTGAGGGAACCCGAGTTCACCCGCTACGATGCCGCGCAGGAGTTTTTTTTGCGGATGCCGCGCGAGGTTCGCACCCTGGTGATCGGCAACATGGTCCTGGGCGGGCTTCAGACCGGGAAGGTGCAGGAGGCCTTGCTCGGCGAAGGTCTGGCGCGGGCGCTGCGGGCCTCCAACGAGATCGCCGAGGATTCGGCCCTCACGGGCCAGTGGGACGCCTTCCGGCGCTACCACCGGATCGGCGATTGGATCCGGCGCAGCATGGACGAGGCCCTCGAGGAGCGGGTCTTTCGGCAGGTTTTGAAAAATTACGAAGATCCCCTGGCGGAGCAGTCCTTCGAAGCCGCCTCGGAGGCCCTGGAGGAATTGCCCGCCTCCATCGTCCTGGGATTCAACGAGCGCCTCCCGGAGATCCTGGAGGCCCAGCCTCGGATGCCCAGCCCGCGGGGCGAGCTCTTCGCGGCCGGACAATTCCTGGCCGCCGGGATCCGGCAGCTTTATCTGCCGACGGTCGCCTTCGGCGCCGAGCGAGGCCTGTTTCGACCCGAGGACTTCGGCCTGGAGGCCGCGGAACTGCGCGGTTTTCAAACCAGCGCGACCGACCCGGGCAAGGATTTGATTTTAGTCGACGCCGAGCATCTGG
>JADYZQ010000060.1 GCA_020853015.1 Deltaproteobacteria bacterium | reverse complement strand
TCGAGGTCGGCAGCGATCCCATTATCATGCTGCTGGGCCCGATCCCGGCGATCCAAAAGGTCTGCGCCAAGGCGAAGCTGAAGATCTCCGACATCGACCTCTTCGAGATCAACGAGGCCTTCGCCCCCGTGCCCCTGGCCGTCATGCAGGACCTGAAACTCGACCCCGAGAAGGTCAACGTCAACGGCGGGGCCATCGCCCTGGGCCACCCGCTCGGCGCCACCGGCGCCATGCTGTTGGGCACCGTCTTGGACGAGCTCGAGCGCCGCAACCTGCGCTACGGCCTGGTCACGCTCTGCATCGGGCACGGCATGGGCGTGGCGACGATCATCGACCGACAGGTCTGAGCCTCGTTATTTCTTCCCAAGATGTGAAATTTCTTTCAAAAACTGAGGTGCGCCCACGCCAAGGTGTGGGCCGGGCTAGGTTTGCCTCCGACCTTCCTTTGTAAGGCGCTGAAATATCTTAAAATTTTTCCCGTCCTACAAAAGCCCGCTTGGCATATTCGTTGCTCATAGTCCTTGGGGCCTCTATTTCCGGCCCCAAGGGAGCACTTTGGGCGACGGCATCCAAAAAAAATACGCCTTGATCGTCAACGGAGACACCGAAGCCCGGCATCTGGGCAACGTGGACCGGGCGGTCAAGGCCCTACGCACCGAGGGCAGTTACGACATCTCCGTTGCCAGCCCCAAGGCCCCCGGCGGTGCCGTCGAGCATTTCGAGGCCCCGAGCCGCGAGGGACTGGAAAAACTCCTCTCGGGAATGAAGGCCCAGATGGACGACGACGATCTCCTGGTCGTCTATTTCACCGGCCACGGCGACAGCGGCGCCAAGGGAGAAGGCTGCGTCGCGCTCCCCACGGAATGCCTTTCCTTGAGCAGCCTGTCCGCCGACCTGAAAAAGCTATCCTACGGCAAACGCATCCTGGTAATGGACAACTGCTACTCGGGCAGCGGCTTCAACCTCTTCACCGACACCAAGACGACGGTCGTGTCGCAGGGCTCGCCGGGAGAAAAGGTAAGCTGCCAGCTCTTCAGCCCCTTCTTCTGGAGCGACCAGGTCCCCGACGCGGATCAGGACGGCAAGATCAGCGTTCAAGAACGATTCCAACACGCCGTCCTCAAGGGTCAGAGCGAATCGCTGCTGCAATTTTATTCCCCCGAGCCGCTCTCCTTTTCCGGCGGCGTCGCCGCCCGGCCCTTCCGGACGGCCGACAGCAAGCCCGTCGAAGTCAAGAACGGCAAGGAGCTGAAGGCCCAGCTCGCGCGTCTCAAACCCGGACAAGTGGCGTTGGTAGCCTTCTCCGCGGACTGGTGCGTCCCCTGCAAGAGCTACCAGCCGCACTTCGAAAAAATCGCCCATCAGGACGGCGGCCGCGTCCTGATGATCCACGCCGAGGGCCGGGACGGCAGCGAGGAGGACTGGGCGGAGTTCGGCGTCACCAGCTTCCCCACGGTGAGCTTCGTCGATTGGAACGGAAAGGTCGGGAAGGTCGCCGACCGCATGGACCCGATGGCCTCCCTGGCCCTCCTCGCGGTGCACAGCCCCGAGGAACAGATCAAAGTTTACCTCGCCAAGCTGAACAGCGGCGACGCGAAGGAGCGCTTTCGCGCGACGCTGGGGCTGCGCGCGATGGAGGCCAAGGCGGGGCCGGCGGCGGCAGCGCTAGGCAAGGCCTTGCGCGACCCCGACGCGACGGTTCGCCTCGGCGCGGTCTGGGCGCTGGCGGAGATCGGCCCGGCGGCCGAGCCGGCGATCCCGGCGCTGCTCAAGTGCCTGGAGGCCGACGATTACGAACTCGTCCTCGGCGCGGCCCGCGCCTTGGGGGCTATCGGGCCGAAGGCGAAATCCGCCGTTCCCGCCCTATTGAAGCGCTTCGGCTCGAACCTGCAGCGCCTGGCGCAGATCGCGGTGGCGGAAAGCGGCCTCAATCCGACGCTGAACCTGCACTTGGCCGACGATAAGGCCTTCGCCCTGGCCGGCGCCCTCGTCGGATCCGCCGTGCGGATCGATCCGGGGAATTCGGACCTGCTCAAGACCTTTTTGGAAATCCTGCGCGACGCGAAAAGCGATTACCTGCGGCGCCGGCACGCGGTCGCCGGCCTGGCGAAGATGGGCGGCGCCGCCGCCGAGGCCGCGCCTCAGTTGATGGCGATGATCGAGGACCCGCAGATCGGCCACAATTGCCTGACCGCGCTAGCCGCGATCGGGAAATCCTCGCCGAACACCCTCGCGCTCCTGATGGCGCAGGCCGCGGACCGGAAGCAGGCCCCCTTCCTGCGATTCCACTACCTGCAAACCCTGGGAGATGTGGGCGCGCCCGCAGCATCTCACGGTGAGACGCTGCTCAAGATGGCCCAGGACCCAACGGAGGACCCAAGGCTTCGCAAGCAGGCCCTATTGACCTTGCGCAAAGTCGACCCGTCGAAGACCCAGGCGACGGAAGCGCTGCTGGCCTCCTTCGCGGACGTCTCGCTGCTGTTTTCCAAGCCGCGGACGGCGGAAGAGGAGCCGCCGCCCGCGCCCCAGGCCCTGCCTCGCTGGTCTTTCTCGCCCAGCGCCGAGTTTTCGGCGCGTCCCGGCGCGGGGGGCGCCGGTTTCGGGCTTACCGCCGGCTATCGCGTCTCGCGAACATTCGAGCTGAGGCTGGGCGCGACCTTCCAGGGCATGCACCTGGCGAAGGAAGACAGGCCCGCCGACTTCCAGGCCGGCCTCCGCTTCGAGCCCATCCTGCACCTCTTCGGCGCGCCGGAAAAATCGGGCGCGCATCTGACCTTAGGGGAGATCGGGGCCTACCACCTCTTCGCGAACGGCATCACCGGCGGGTACTTTGCGCCGCTCGGCATCGGCTTTTCGATCAAGGTTGGGGAAAACTCGCAGCTCAGCCTGGGCCTCAAGGGCCAAGTGCACCGGGAAAAAGACTGGAATTGGGGCGGCAGCGGGCAATTCGGCTGGGTCACGCGCTTTTAAAAAATTCTACAAGATGCAAGGGTCGTGGTACTCGCCCCAGACCTCGCGCAGCGTGCCCATGATCTCGCCCACGCTGGCATAGGCCTTCACCGCGTCGAGGATCAACGGCATCAGATTGTCGCGGCCCTGCGCGGCGGCGCGGATGCGTTCGAGACAGGACTGAACCTTGGCGGCGTCGCGCGAGGCCTTCACCTTGCGCAGATTCTCGATCTGGGTGCGTTCGACAGCGGCGTCGATCTTCAATATCTCCAGCGGCTTTTCGCCCTCGGACAGGAAGTCGTTCAAGCCGACGATTTTCTCCTCGCCGCTCTCCACCTTGCGCTGATGGCGAAACGAAGCCTCGGCGATCTCCTGGATCGGAAAGCCCAGCTCGATCGCGCGCACCATGCCGCCCGCCTCGTCGATCCTTCGGATGTAATCGTAAGCCTTTTCTTCAAGGGTGTCGGTAAGCGTCTCGACGAAGTACGATCCGCCCAAGGGGTCGATCGTCTTGGCCACGCCGCTCTCGTGGGCGATGATTTGCTGGGTGCGCAGGGCGATGCGCACCGCCTCATCGGTGGGCAGGGCCAGGGTCTCGTCCAAGGAGTTGGTGTGCAGGGACTGCGTCCCGCCCAGGACGGCGGCCAGGGCCTGCAGGGCCACGCGCACCACGTTGTTGTAGGGTTGCTGGGCGGTGAGGCTCACCCCCGCGGTCTGGCAGTGGAAGCGCATCCGCATCGACTCGGGCTTCTTGGCCCCGAAGCGGTCCCGCATCAGGTGGGCCCACATGCGGCGCGCGGCGCGCATCTTGGCGATCTCCTCGAAGAAGTCGTTGTGCACGTCCCAGAAGAAGCTCAGGCGCGGCGCGAAGTCGTCGACGTTCAGGCCGCGGTCGACGCAGGCCTGCACGTAGGCAATGCCGTCGGCGACGGTGAAGGCCAGCTCTTGCACGGCGGTCGAGCCCGCCTCGCGGATGTGGTAGCCACTGATGCTGATCGGATTGAACTTGGGGAGGTGCTTTGTGCAGTACTCGATCGAGTCAACCACCAGGCGCATCGAGGGCTGGGGCGGAAAGACGTAGGAGTTCTGCGCGATGTATTCCTTCAGGATGTCGTTTTGGATGGTTCCGCTGACCTTTTCCATCGGGACGCCCTGCTTCTCGGCCACCGCGACGTACATGCAGAGCAGGACCGAGGCCGGGGGGTTGATCGTCATCGAGGTCGTCACCTTGTCGAGGGGAATGCCGTCGAAAAGGACCTCCATGTCGCGCAGCGTATCCACCGCGACGCCGCAGACGCCCACCTCGCCCCGCGCGCGCGGCGAATCGGAGTCGTAGCCCATCAGCGTCGGAAAATGAAAGGCGGTGCTCAGGCCGGTCTGACCGTGCTCGATCAGGTAGTGAAAGCGGCGGTTGGTCTGCTCGGGGGTGCCGAAGCCGGCGAACTGCCGCATCGTCCAAAGCCGCCCTCGATACATCGTCGGGTAGACCCCGCGCGTATAGGGAAACTCGCCGGGCTTCCCGAGCTTTTTCTCCGGATCGAAACTTTTGAGGTCTTCCGCCTCGTAGCGCTCTTTCAAGGGGATGCCCGAAAGGGTGGTGAATCCGGACGGCCGTTCGGAGGCGGCCGGGCTGCGCGGTTCGCGGGCGGGGCTGGGATTTCGCTGGGTCTTGAGGGCCATGCCCCATTTCAAGCCCACGCGGGGGGCAAAGTCAACTGCTTCACTTTTCCCGGCGCGGAGGTGTATAGAGAGAATCTTCCGCCGGGTAAAACCAGCGGTTTGTCCCCGGCGTACCCATTGCAAACCCTAATTCGGAGGATCCCATGAAACGCCTTTTGCTCACCCTTGCCCTCGTGATCGGCCTCCCCGGCATCGCCGCCGCCGCGGAGACCTACCAACTCGACGTCCAACAAAGCCAGATCGAATGGGTCGGCAAGAAGGTGACCGGCCAGCATAACGGCCTCGTCACCCTCAAGGGAGGCCAAGTCACCCTCGACGGCCAAAAGCTCACCGGCGGGGACTTTAAGATCGACATGAAGAGCATCAAGGTCCTCGACCTGACCGATCCCGCCGCCAACCAGAAGCTGACCAACCACCTCAACTCGGACGACTTCTTCTCCACCGCCAGCCATCCCGAGAGCGTCTTCAAGATCACCTCGGTGAAGGACTTGGGGAGCGGCAAGGCCGAGATCACCGGTGACCTGACGATCAAGGGCATCACCAAGCCCGTCACCTTTCCTGCCGAACTGAGCTTCCAAGGCGACAAGATCAAGGCCACCGGCACCCTGAAACTGGACCGCACCTTGTGGAACATCCGCTACGGCTCGGGGAAGTTCTTCCAAGGCCTCGGGGATAAGCTCATCTACGACGAATTCGAGCTCAAGCTTAATTTGTACGCGAAGAAATAATTCGGTGCGACCGATGCGGGGGCGCGGAGGGTGTTCCCCTCCGGCTTTTCCGAAACTCGCGGTCTATTAGATGGTTGTGCAGAAAACCTTGTTTATTCTTGTGAGAGTAACAATTTAAGGACGCTCAGACAGTCGGAAAAGCCGGAGGGGAACACCCTCCGCGCCCCCGCACCGGTCGATCTATTATATGTGTTATTTTTCGGCCTCAGGGATTCCTGAGGCCGTTTTTCTTTGCCTTTTGCTTGCGATTCGTTTGAAATCTCGGCGAAGCGAGGACCCTCGATGAAAACACGCCTCTTCGCCCTTCTTGCCTTGGCCCTGTTGGCCTCCTGCACCCCAATGTCCCAGCCCGAAGGCGGGCGCACGGTTCCTCCGCCGCACAGCGACGACAAGGTCATCGGCCGCAACCCGGTCGGCAAGACCCTCTACCAAGGCGAACGCGGTGGCCGTTATTACTTCAGCGATTCGGGGAACAAGGTCTACATCGACACGCCCGACGACAAGATGGTCGGAAAGACGAAAGACGGACGCTTCATTTATCAGGGGCCGCGCGGCGGGATGTACTACTACAACGAGCGCGGGGAAAAGACCTACCTCCAGCTTAACTATTAGTAGAAGCTGTAGAAATACTGCTTTTTTTCATGCCGGAGCGAATCCGCCACTATTCTCGGCTATTGGATTTCTTTAATAACGTGCCGACAGATCACGAGGCGCTGGATCTCGCTGGTCCCCTCGTAGATCTCGGTGATCTTGGCGTCGCGGTAGTGGCGCTCGACGGGATAATCCTTGATGTAGCCGTAGCCGCCGTGGATCTGAATCGCCTTGTCGGCGACCCGCATCGCGGTCTCGGAGGCGAAGAGCTTGGCCATCGAGGCCTCTTTGCCGAAGGGCTGCCCCTGGTCCTTCAGCCAGGCCGCGCGGTGCACCAGCAGGCGCGAGGCGTCGATGTCGGTCGCCATGTCGGCCAGGTAGCCCTCGATCGCGCCGAATTCGTAGATCTTCTTGCCGAAGGCCTCGCGCTCGGTGGAGTACTTGCGCGCGGCCTCGTAGGCCGCCCGGGCTATCCCCAAGGCCTGCGTCCCGATGCCGATGCGGCCGCTGTCGAGCGTGCTCATCGCGATCGTGAAGCCCTGCCCCGCCTGCCCCAACAGGTTGGCGGCGGGGACCTCGCAATTGTCGAGGACGATCTCGGAGGTCGAGGAGGCGCAGATGCCGAGCTTCTTCTCGACCTTGCCGACCGCAAAACCCGGAAAGTTTTTCTCGACGATGAAGGCCGAGATGCCCTTGTGGCGCTTTTCCTTGTCGTTCATCGCGTAGACGATCATCGCGTCGGCGTGCGGTCCGTTGGTGATGAAGTTCTTGCGCCCATTCAGGACCCACTTGTCGCCCTTCTGCACGGCGGTGGTCTGCTGGTTGGCCGCGTCGGAGCCGGTGCCCGGCTCGGAGAGGGCGTAGGCCCCCAGCTTCTGCCCGGAGGCGAAGGGCTTGAGGTACTTCTCTTTCTGCGCGTCGGTGCCGAACTTCAGGATGGGCCCGCAATACAGGGAATTGTTGACCGACATTGTGACCGAGGTCGAGGCGCAGGCCGCGGAGATCTCCTCCAGGGCCAGGACGTAGGCCAGAGTGTCGAGGCCGGAGCCGCCCCATTCGGTGGGAACCATCATGCCCAGGAGGCCCAGCTCGGCCATCTTCGGCAGGTGGCGGCTGGGGAACTCGCCCTTTTGGTCCATCTCGGCCGCGGTGGGCGCGACTTCCTTCTGGGCGAAGGCGCGGGCCATGTCGCGGATCATCTTGTGTTCTTCGTTGAGGGAGAAATCCATATT
>JADYZQ010000059.1 GCA_020853015.1 Deltaproteobacteria bacterium | reverse complement strand
CGACCATGGCGCTCATCTTGGTGGGGGCGTCGAGGAAGTCGAGGGCGTGGCGCGAGGGCGGCGTGTCGAGGACGACCAAGTCGTAGTCGCGCTCCTGCACGACCTCGTAGAGCTTCTCCATCGCCATGTACTCCTGGGAGCCGGCGATCATGTTGGACAGGTGCTGGTAGAGCTTGTTCTGCAGGATGACCTGGGCCTTCTCCTCGCTGGGCGCGTACTTGAGGATCAGGTCGTCGAAGGTCCGCTTGGTGTCCAGCATCATCGCGAAGAGCGGCGCCTTTGGCTCGATGCCGGCGCGTCGCAGCTCGGCCTTGGGGATTTCCTTCTCCTGAAAGTCGATCTTCTGAATCCCCAAGGAATTGGCGAGGCGCTTCGCGGGGTCGATGGTCAGGACGATGGTCTTGTAGCCCATGGACGCGGCATAGAGGGCCAGGGCCGCGGAGGTCGTCGTCTTGCCGACCCCGCCCGAGCCGCAGCAGATCAGGACCTTCTTGCGTTCCAGCAGGCCGTGCAGAACGCCCTTTTTTGCCTCCGGGCTCATGGCCGCACCCCCGTCAGCTGGGCCCGGATCGATTCACTTAAGGATTCGGCGATTCGTAAGGGATGCTTGGTCTGATAGACGAGCGACAGGTCCAGGACCTGGCGCGAGGGGAGACGCTCGCGCAGACGGTCGCGGTAGTAGGCGCTCTGCTCGGCGCGCTGCCGGTATAAATGCAGCATGGGGTTGTCGACCTTCGCCTTTTTGAGGTCCTGCAGGGAATCCGCGCCGAGGATCTGGGGCCAGAGCGAGTTGAGCAGTACGGGCCCGACGCCGACCTTCGCCTGGAGCTCGAGCTTCTCGTCCATCTCGACCGCCTCGTTGACGGGCATTTCCTCGGGCAAAGTCACCAGCCAGGTAAGGGTCTTCTGCGGGTCGCGGATCAGCGCGAGAATCTGCTGGGCGTTGTTCTTCAGCGGGCCGACGCGGACCGCGTCTACCACGACCTGAGGGACGGTGAGCAGGGAGAGGCTGTGGCCGGTGGAGGGCGCGTCGACGATGACCAAGTCGAAAAGCGGCTTTTTTCCCCGCCGCGCCTCGTCCTCGACGAAGGCCCAAATCTTGCCGACGGTCAGCAGCTCGGCTAAACCGGGCGCCGCGTCGATGAAATGCCGGACGTACTTGTTGTTGAAGACGGCGTTGTATAGGAACTCGAACTTGACCTGGCGCAGGACGTATTCCTGAAAGGCCGGCTCGGGGTCGATGCGGGCCAGCGAGAGGCCGTTCTTGAAGGCCTTGGGCTCGTAGCTCACGCCCTCGGCCTCGAAGAGCTCGGCCAAGTGGGTGAGACCGTGCGTCTCGACCATCAGCACCTTGAGCCCCTGCCTCGCGGCCAAAAGCCCCAAAGCCGCGGCCACCGTGGTTTTTCCGACGCCGCCCTTGCCGGTGACGATCCAGAGGCGGCGCTGCAGCAATCCGTTCAATTCCCAGGTCCCGGTCATGCCGATGGCATCCTAAATTTTCGTCCCCGAGGCAAGTTATGAAAAAACAAAAAAGGGCCGCCCCTTTCGGAGCAAGCCCTTTTTCGAGGGAGGTAAGCTCTTTTTCGCGTCTTAGGCCGCCTTGCGGGTCAGATGGCTCAGGCGCTTCTCGAGGCTGACGATCTTCTTCTCGAGTTTGACCACTTCGTCTTGGGTCGGAATGCTGAGGATGCCCAGCAGCTCTTTTTTGGTTTGACCCAGGGTCAGCTTGGCCTTTTGGACCAGATCGTTATCGCCGAGCTGCTCGACGATGTTTCCTAAATTCTTGCGGACTTGCTTGAAAACGCCGCCGAGGTTCACCTTACGGGAGAGCAGCTCGACCTCTTTCACAGAGCTGATCACCTCTTCGGCCAGCCGGCGCACCTCGCGCTCGACGTCTTCGCGTTTTTCGGAGGCCAGGGATACCAGATCGCCCGACTTCACCCAGGCGAGCAAGTCGTCGAAGCTTCTACGCAATTCGCGACCGGAGCGTTCTCCTTTTTTCACGATTTTCTTGAACAGCACCTCGACCTCGGACTCGAGCCGATTGACGACGCGGTTGATGTCTTCGAATTTTTGCGCAATGGCATGTTTGGCGTTGGACACTGCGGGAACCTTTCGAGCCTTGGGAAGCTTTTTCTTGGCTGCTTTTTTCGACATTGGATACTCCCTCCAATTTGAAGATTGAAAACCGCTCACCCGTCAATCATGGGTTAGGGCTAACACGGCGCGTCAACCCTGTCAATACTCTTTTTTACGCGATGCGTTAGATTGGGAGGGACGGAGGTCGACAAGGCGTAACTGTATGTTTTTACTTCCGTTCCATTCGTTCCACCCGGGGACGCAGGCAACGTCGACCTCGCTGTCCAAGGCCGGCAGCTTTTCGGCCAGTCGAAAACCGATCGCCCCGAAGGCCGCCTTCCCCTCCCCCACCCTCAGGCGCAGGTGTTTCTCGCCGACGATGCGGCTCTCGCGGACCTGAAGCCCGGAGAGATGGAGGACCGGTTCCGGATTGCCCAATCCGAAGGGCTCGAGACGGCGGATCTCCTCGAGCAACTCCGCGTCGATCGCGGCCAGGCGCGAATCCGCGTCCAGCTTCAGCGAAGGCTGGAAGTCCTCGTCCTTGAGGCGGGAACGAACCGCGCCGTCGAAGGCGTCGGAAAAATCTTCCAGGCGCTCGCGCGGCAGCGAGAGGCCCGCGGCGTAAAAATGCCCTCCGAACTTGCTTAGATGCTCGCCGCAGTCGCGCAGCGTCTCGACCAAGTTGAGATTGCGGATCGAACGGGCCGAACCCTTCAACCCGTCTTTGTCGCGGGAGAGCACGATGGACGGCAGGTAGTATTTTTCGACGAGGCGGCTGGCCACGATGCCGACGACGCCGGGATGCCAATCCTCGCGGAACAGCACCAGGCTGCGGCGGCGCTCGAAGAGCCGCTCGGCCTCGACTCGGGCGCAGGCCTCGCGGGCGATCTCGTCTTCCAAGTCCTGGCGCTCGGCGTTGGCCTGGTCGAGGCGGCGGGCCAGCTCCTTGGCCTCCGCCTCGCCGCGCGAGAGCAGCAGCTTGACGCCGAAGGCCGCGTCGTCGAGGCGCCCCACCGCGTTGATGCGGGGGCCGAGGCGAAAGCCGACTTGGTCCGCGCTCACCTCGCCGTCCACGCCCGCGACCTCTTTTAAGGCCTTCAGCCCGGGCCGCGCGGTGCGGCTTAACACTTTCAAGCCCTCGCGCACCAAAATGCGGTTGACGCCCGTCAAGGGCGCCATGTCGGCGACGGTGCCGACGGCGACCAAGTCGAGGGCGCGGCGCAGGTTGGGCTCGCGGTCGCCCAGCAGGCCCGCCTCGCGCAGGGCCTTGCGCAGCGCGATCAACAGGTAAAAGGCGACGCCGACGCCGGCCAATTCCTTGCCGGGAAATGCGTCCCCGGATTGCTTGGGGTTCAAGATCGCGAAGGCCTCCGGAAGCCGGGGCGGGACCTCATGGTGGTCGGTGACGATCAGGTCCAGGCCCAGATCACGGGCCACCTCGGCCTCGGCGACGGCGCTGATCCCGTTGTCGACCGTGATCACGACCTTGGCGCCCCCTTCGCGGATTTTTCTCAAGGCGCCGGCGTTGAGGCTGTAGCCCTCGCTCAGGCGATGCGGGATGTAATAGTCGACCTCGGCGCCCACATCCTGAAAAAACTCCGTCAGGAGGGCCGTCGCGGTCGTTCCGTCGACGTCGTAATCTCCGTAAACGACGATCTTTTCCCTCTCGCGCAGGGCGCGCAGCAACCGGGCGACGGCCTTGTCCATGCCGAGCAAAAGTTCCGGCTCGGGGAGGTGGGCCAGGGAGGGCTGCAGGAATCGCTCGGCGGCCTCGACGTCGCGGATGTTCCGCTGCGCCAGCAGGCGGGCCAGGATCGGCGAGACGCCGAGCTGCCCCTCCAGGTGGCGGGCGATGTCTTCGTCGCAGGATTGGAGAAGCCAACGCTTTTGCAAAGGACGCCTCGTGGATTCACGGAGGAAGTGAAACTCAGGCCTTCGCGCCCGCGGGGCCCTTACCCAGGCCGAAGCGATGGCCGTACTGTTTGAGTAAGATAAAGACGGGCGACGCCATCGAGATCGAGGAATAGCTCCCGGTGATGACGCCGATCATCATGGCGAAGGCGAAATTCTTGATGTCGCCGTCGGTGCGGAAATACAGGACGGTCACGACGAAGAGGACGGTCAGCGAGGTGATGATCGTGCGGCTCAAGGTCTCGTTGACGCTCTTGTTGACGACCTCGACCAGCCCCATCCCCTTGTGCTTTTGCAGGTCCTCGCGGATGCGGTCCATGACGATGATCGTGTCGTTGATCGAATAGCCGATGATGGTGAGGATGGCCGCGACGACGGTCAAGTTGATCTCGAGGCCCAATAGGGCGAAGATGCCCACGGCGACCAGGACGTCATGGACCAGGGCGATGATGGCGCCGGGCGCAAAGTAAAAGTCGAAGCGGAAGCCGATGTAGACCAGCATGATGACCCAGGCCCAAAACACCGCGTAGAGGCCCTTGGTGCGCAGTTCTTTGCCGACCTTGGGTCCCACGAACTCCTCTTGCAGCATCTGGAAGCTTCCGGCGCCGAAGGCCTTCTCGAAGGCCTGGTTGAAGGGCTTGGAGAAACCTTCCTCCAATCCCTCGACCTGCTCGCTCTTGACGATGAAGGTGTTAGCCTTCGCCTCGCCGAAGCGCTGCACCACCACGTTATCGAGGCCGGCCTGCCTCAGGGCGTCGGTCAAGGCCCCCTCGTTGACGGGGTTCTGGAATTGGTAGATGAACTTCAGGCCGCCCGTGAAGTCGGTGCCGAAATTGAGGCCTTTCACGGCCACCGCCGCCAAGCCGGCCGCCACGATCGCTATCGAGACGAAGAGCATCAGCCAGCGGTACTTCATGAACGGAATTTCTTTTTTCAGTCGCATCATAGGCTACAGGCTCAATTTCTTCACGTCGCGCCGGCTCAAGACGTAGTCGTAAACCAGCCGGGTGATGACCACCGCCGAGTAGAGGGTCGTCAGAATACCGATCATCAAAGTGACCGCGAAACCTCGCACCGGGCCGGTGCCGAATTGGTACAACACCACGCCCGAGAGGAAGGTGGTGATGTTCGCGTCCAGGACCGCGCGGATGGCGTTGGAATAACCCGCGTCGACGGCGGCCTTGACGGTCTTGCCGGCGGCGATCTCTTCTTTGATGCGTTCGAGGATGACCACGTTGGCGTCGACCGCCATGCCGATGGTCAAGACGATGGCCGCCACGCCCGGCAAAGTCAAGGTGGCACCGAAGAGCGTGAGGGCCGCGAAGATGAACAGGACGTTCAGCACCACGGCGAAGTCCGCCAACACGCCGGACCATTTGTAGTAGACCGCCATGAAAACCATGACGACCGCCGCGGCCAGGAGGGTCGCCCTGAATCCGCGGTCGATCGAGCTCTTGCCGAGCGAGGGACCGATCACCGTCTTGGTCGCTTCTTTGAGGCTGGCGGGCAGCGCGCCCTCGCGGAGCACGACGACCAGGTCCTCGGCCTCGCGCAGCAGGGCCTGGTAGTCGCCGAAGCCCAAGGTGATCTGCGCCTCGCCGCTGGGGATGGCGCTCTTGATCTGCGGGGCCTTGCTGACGGTGCCGTCCAAGATGATGGCAAGCCGCTTGCCCACGTTTGCGGCCGTCAGGTCCGCAAAGGCCTTGGTGCCGGCGGGGTCGAAGGACAGGCTGACGTAGGGCTCGTTGTTTTGCACGCTCACCTGGGCGTTGCGGAGCATCTCGCCCGAGACCTCGACCTTGCGCTTGAGCAGATAAGGCGTTCCGCCCGCGATCTTCTTGGTCACCGGGTCGTAGGCGACCTCGAAGCCGATCTCGGAGTCGGCCGGCAGCTTGCCTTTCAAGGCCTCGTTGAGCTTGTCCACCACCTCTTCGCTGAAACCGGAGGGCAGCTTATTGTCGCTGCGGGTCTGCTCGACCAGGGTCTGCACCTGGGTCTGGGGAATCGTCTCGTCGACTAGCTTGAACTCGAGCTTGCCGGCCCGCTTCACCAGGCCGATGGCGCGGTCGGGGTCGCTGACGCCGGGCAACTCGACGACGACGCGGTTGTCGCCGACGCGACGGATCTCGGGCTCGGCGACGCCGTGGCGGTCGATGCGGTTGCGGATGGTCTCGACGGCCTGCTTCAAAGTCTCGTCCTTCAGACGGGCTTGATAATCCTCGCTCTGCGACAGGAAGAGGGCGGCGGGCGCTCGATAGGGCTCAAGGTCGGCGCCGAATTGCGCCAAGGCGGAAGCGGCGACTTCTTCGCCCTCATCCTGCTTGGCCGGCAAAATCTGCACCACGTCTTGAAAACGGTCGACCTCGAGGATCTTCGGCTGCGCCTTGGCCCAGGCCAGGATCTCTTGGTACTTCGCGACGGCGGCCTCTTCGCCCTCCGATTTCAGCTTCAGGGAGACGACGGGCGGACTCTCCAGCTCTTTCAGGGAATTGCCGTAGATCTCGCGGACGTGGTTGCGCAGGGCTCCCAGGTCTTCGGCCTTATTCAGAAAAATCTCCATGGTGCTGGTCTTGGAAATGACGGCGACGCGCTGATAGGCAATGCCCTTGTCCTTCAGGAAGCGCTCCAGCTCGCCGACGATGATGTCGCTGCGGTGCACCAGGGCCTCTTGGAGGTTGACCTCGAGCTCGAGATAGATGCCGCCCTGCAGATCGAGGCCCAGGTTGATCTGCTTTTCAGGGAAGAGACTGTAGTACCAGGGCAGTTCCTCGCCCTGCTTCTCGGCGCGCTCGCGCACCGCGCCGAAATTCAGGACGGACGGAATCAAGAGGTAGATGGAAAGCAGCGTCAGGAAGACGGCAAGATAAGTTTGGTAGCGCCAACGGGAGGTCATAAGGAAGTCTTATTCGCCCTTTCCTTCGCCCTTGAGCTCGCCCTTCAGGGCCTGGACGCCGCTGCGCTCGACCTTGATCTTGACGTTGTCGGCGATCTCGAGGGTCAGGATGTTGTCGGCCACGCCGACGACCTTGCCGTGGATCCCTCCGACGGTGACGACCTGTTGCCCCTTTTCGATGCTCTTGAGCATCTCTTGGTGCTTCTTGGCCTG
The DNA here is from genome assembly GCA_020853015.1 of Deltaproteobacteria bacterium. Taxonomy (GTDB): domain Bacteria; phylum UBA10199; class UBA10199; order DSSB01; family DSSB01; genus DSSB01. The sequence goes on along the minus strand of JADYZQ010000059.1, from coordinate 1,455 downwards.
TTTCTGCTGAGGTCGGATGATCAGGAAGTAAAAGATGCCGAAGACCAGGAGCAGGGGAAGGAAGAAGCTGAAGGTCTGCGCGGGCCCGCCCTCTTGGGCGGCGCCGCCCTGGGCCTGGGCGAAGGCGGAGGACCGGACGGATTGGATGCCGATGAGGAGGGCCAGGGCCCAGTATTTGGCTTTACGGCTGAGGAACACGCGCTTCTCCTGTCTGGAGTTCGTTGAAAAAATCCCTTTGAAATCCGACGTAATCGCCCGCCCGGAGGGCGAGGCGGGCCTGGGTTAACAGATTAAGAAAGTAATGTAAATTATGAATTGTATTGAGCACCGCGGAGAGGACCTCCTTGCTCAGGCTCAAGTGCCGCAGGTAGGCCCGGCTGTAATTTTTGCAAGTGTAGCAGGTGCAGGACTCGTCGATCGGGCGCGGATCGCGGAGAAATTCGGCACGCTTGATGTACAGACGGCCCCGCGGCGTAAACAGCAGGCCGTGCCGGGCCGAGCGCGTCGGCACCACGCAATCGAACATGTCGATGCCCAGGCCGATGCAGGTCACGATATCCTCGGGCATGCCCACGCCCATCAGGTAACGCGGGCGGTCTTCCGGGAGCTTCGGCTCGAGGGAGCCGACGATGTCGTAGGCCAGCGGCATCGGCTCGCCGACCGAGAGGCCGCCCACCGCGATGCCGTCGAAGCGCCGCCGCAGCCCTTGGGCGTCGGGCCGCGATTCCAATTCCAGCAAGCGCTCCGCGCACTCGACCCTCAGCTCGGGATAGACGCCGCCCTGGACGATGGCGAAGAGGGAATTGTTCTCTCGCCGCTTGGACTCCAGGCAGCGCCGCGCCCAGTCGACCGTCAGGCCCAGCGAACTCGCCACCGCCTTGCGCTCGGAGGGGTAAGGCAGGCATTCGTCCAGGACCATCATGATGTCGCTGCCCAGGGCCTCTTGGATCTCGATCGCCAGCTCCGGGCTCAACAGATGCGTGGCCCCGTCGAGATGGGATTGGAATCGCACGCCCGCCTCGCTCAGCTTGCACATCTTGGCCAGCGAGAAGACCTGGTAGCCGCCGCTGTCGGTGAGGATGGGGCCGTCCCAGTTCATGAAGCGGTGCAGGCCGCCCAGCTCCGCGATGACGCGATGCCCAGGGCGCAAAAACAGGTGGTAGGTGTTGCCGAGGATGATCGAGGCCCCCAGCTGTTTGAGCTCTTCGGGGCGCATCGCCTTGACGGTGGCCTGGGTGCCCACCGGCATGAAGACGGGCGTCTCGAAGGCGCCATGCGCGGTCTCGTAGCGCCCGAGGCGCGCCCGGGTACCCGGGTCTTTCTGCAAAAGGGTGAAGGCCATGCGGGGGCCTGCTACCCGCTTTCCCGGCGGGTCTCAAGCCCGATTTATTTTCCGAAGAGCAGGCCCTCGAGGCCGCGCTGGAGGTTTTCGTTGCGGCGCTGACGGGTCGTCTG
>JADYZQ010000058.1 GCA_020853015.1 Deltaproteobacteria bacterium | reverse complement strand
GTGGAAGCCAACTCACTATGAGGCGGACCTTCCACCCCCCAATGGACAGGCACTTTTATACCCGCATTTGGGTAGCGGTCTGCGCATCTTCGTAGTACTCAAGCGGCAGTTCTTCGCGCAGAGTCTTAATGAAATACGGTTGCTGACAACTGATGTTTTCAAAACTTCCGGTTTGATTGTAGGAATCGGCCCGGCAGCCGCCCGCACATAGCGGGACGAAGGGACACTTGGTGCATTTCTTGTGCTCAAGGGGTCTCAGCGTGAGCATCGCCTCGCCGACCTCGTTGTATTCCTGATGGTCTACGTCACCGATCTTTCCGTCTTCGATGCCAAGGAAGGCAATGCACTTATATAGATTTCCATCGATGCCGATGGTGACGGCGTTGCGCCGGTAATATTCGCAGGGGCCGATGTTGATGGGATCGGAGGGCACTAATCCGACCTTTCGAACCTCCCTCCTCAACTCCAACATCTTGTTAATCTCATAATCGCTGAAGGTGCAGCGTTCGCAGGAAGACCCAATGCCGTTCAGGTCGTGCTGCTTCATCTCGGGCATGATCGGCTTCAGGTTGGTCGCGACGATGTCTTCCTTGAACTTGGAGGCGGCAATGCGTTCGAGCAGCCCCTTGAAGCTGTCCGCGTTTTCGCGGTCGAAGTTGCCGCCCAACAAAATCTTCAGTTTGCCGGCGATCGCCTCGAGGTTGTTGAAGATCTGGTCGAAGGTGCCCCGCCCCCCCGAATAGATCCGCTTCTTGTCGTGCTGGTCCCGGTCTCCATCGAAGGTGATCTTCACCCACTCGAAGCCGTAGGCCTTCAACTCGTCCGCCAGTTTCGGCGTGAGGAAGATACCGTTGCTCGCCATCCCCGCGGTGTACTCGACGCCCCGCTCCTTGCAGTAAGGGAAGATATCCCCGCTGATCTTGCGGATCGCGTCGACGTTCAACAGGGGCTCGCCTCCGAAGAAGATCAAGTTGACCTTCGCGGGACGCGTCGCGTCGATTCGCGCCTTCAGCCAATCCACCACGCGCTGCATGGTTTCGGGCGTCATCTTGGATTTCCCTAGCTTGTCCTTCTCGTAGCAATATGTGCAGCGCAGGTTGCAAGCCAGCGTGGTCAGGATGGTCGCGGTCAGGATCTCGTTTTGTTCGGTGACGCGATTGCGGAACCAGTCGTAGAACAGCCCGCTCTCGTCCACTTCGTCGTCGAGCAGATAACCCATTTCCTTCAGGCCGTCCGCGGCCTCGCCCTCCGCATCGGAAAGCGATTCGTGCTTTCGCACTTTCTGAAACAGCTCGCGCAGATTGACGTCTCCGTCTTCCACAACGATGCGGTTGTCGTGAAAACTGTTGTAAAGAAAGGTCGTGTTGGGATCGCGGGGCGACCGCACTAAGAAATTGAACCTCGAAGCCTTCATGGCTCCTCCCTCGCTAATCGGACTGAATGGGTGCGAACACTCCTAAGAACAAGCAACCCGCGTGCCAAAGGCCGAAAAATTCCGAGCGGCGAGACTTGCTCGCGCAAATCCGCGTGGATTAAGGAAAAATATTGGGGGAATAGGAACTGGGCCCGATGGGGCCGGTTGACATGGGGCGAAAAAATATCCCCCGGAGAGAAATTCTTTATCCGTTAAAAAAGAACGTCCGCACCGGCGAGGAAGTGGAAGCCGGGGCTGGGGAAGCCGAAGAACTCTTCGTATTGGTCGTTCAGGATATTTGCAGCCTTCGCGAAGACCCGCACCGACTGCGGGTGGGCCTGCGGGAGATCGAAATCATAACCCATGGCGATGTCCCAGCGGACGTAGCCGGGGTTGGTCCCGCCGGTCAGGGAGTTCGCCGGAGTTCCGCCGACGAAGCGACCGTCGGTCGCGACGACCGGGAAGACCTCCCGCTGGCTGGAGACGACGGAGAGCGTCGAATCGATCGTCAGCTTGCGCCAGGGCTGGGCTGAGAGCGTCGCGTTGAAGACGTGCGTCGGCACATTGGGAATCCGCCCTCCCCCGCCGCTCTCGTCCACGGTGTGGGTGAAGGTGTAATTGGCGCCGACCTTAAGCCGCGGCAGGATCTTAACCTCGAAGCCCGACTCGAGGCCTGTGCTGAAGGCGTCGTTGATGTTGTTGCCCAGCCGATCGATCAGGTTGTCGAAATCGAGGTAAAAGAAGGTCGCGAAAATCGTCGCCCGCTCCCCGATCCGCTGCTCGTAGCCGGCCTCGTAGCTTTGCGACTTTTGGGGCTTGAGGTTGGGATTGCCGGAGATCGGATTAAAAAGCTGGATGATCGTCGGCGGCAGGAACCCTTCGCCGTAGGCCCCGTGGAATTTCCCGCCGATCTCGGGGATCATCACCGCCACCGCCGCCCGGGGGCTGAGCTCGCTGCCGTAGGCGGAATTGTTGTCGTAGCGAAAGCCGGCGTCGACGAAAAGCCGCTCCCGAAAGCCCAGGTGGTACTGAAAATACGGCGCGTAGTTTTGCCGGTCGCCCGGGACGCCCGGCGCCGGAATCTGGTCTTGCGGCGGAATAAAGGGCCCCAGCGAGCCCGCCAGCGGCGGCGGATCGCCCGGAAAAGGCGCACCGGCGGTACTGATCCGTTCGTCGTAGAATTCGAAGCCCACCGTCAGGGTTTGCTTGACCCCGGCCGTCTCGGGCACGAAGAAAAACTGGCGCAGGTCGACGCTCTGGCGGGAACCCTTGACCTTGTTGAGCACGCTGTTCGGCGCCAGCGCGAGGCCGGAGGGCGTGACGAAATCGGAATCCCCGCGGTTGGAGTTCTTCTCCTCCTCGTCCGAGAGCAGGAAACCGTAGGTCAGGTCGGTGCGGAAATGCTCGCTCCATTCGTATTTCAGCTGGAGGGATTGGGTGGTGAGCAGCCGATCGAAGACCCGGTTCACGTCGGGGCCGAGCTGCAGGAAGAAGGCGTCCATCGGCAGGGCCGGGTCGTAGAGCGGCGCCGGCCCGATCAGAAACTCGCGGGCCAGGTTCTTCTTGCTGAGAAAGATGTGGCTGGCCAAGGTGAGGCGCAGCTTCTCGGTGGGCTCGAGGTCCCAGCGCTGGGTGAGGGCCGTCTCGCCGAAGTCGTCGTTTTGGAACTGTCCGGTCTCGTCGGTCCGGCTGATGCCGACGCTCAGCCGGGTCTCGCCGATGCGGTTGCTGTGCCCGAGCCATTCGCGGCGATGCCCCAGATTGCCGCCCTCGATGGACAGATGCGTCTCGGCGGGGTCCTGCCCGGCCTTGCTGAGGATGTTGATGACGCCGCCCACCGCGCTGCCGCCGTACAGCACGGCCTGCGAGCCGCGCAGCACCTCGATGCGGTCGATCTGCTCGATGGGGATCAGGCCCAAGTTGGTCTCGTTGGTCGCCGGGTTGTTCAAACGGACGCCGTCCAGCAAGACCAGAGTGTCGTCGGGCCCGGCGCCCCGCAGCCGGATGTTGACGGTCTCGCCCCGCGTGCCGAGGGACTCGACCACCACACCCGGCAGCTCGCGCAGGCCCTCCGCGACGCTGCGGTCCACGCGCCGCCCAAGCTGGTCGCCGGTGACGACCGAGATACTGTGGGCCGTGGTCTTGAGCGGCTCTTCCAGCTTGCGCGCGCTGACGACCAGCTGTCCCAAGTCGCCGCCGCCCTCCGCGGAAGCCTTCTCCGCCTCGGCCGAAAGGGCCGCGGGGAAAATTTGCAAGGCCATGGCCCCGACCAGCAAGCCCGACGAGATTCTCCTCATGTCGATCCCCGCTTGCTTTCCGACTGCCGTTGGTCCACGACCTCGGTGAGGTTGAGCTTCTTGAGCTTGTACTCCAAAGTCTTGCGGTGCACGCCCAGCTTGAGCGCGGCGTTCTCCTGGTGCCAATGTTCCTTTTCCAGCACGCGCAGGATGAAGCCTCGCTCGAAGGCGTCGGTCGCCGCCTTCAGCTTGTCGGGATCCCCGTCCTCGGACTTCAGCTGGGCGATGTCGGATATCTGGTAGTCGATGGGCACGTCCTCGGGAAAGATCGTGTCGCCGGGGTGAATGGCCACCAAGCGCTCGACCAGGTTTTCGAGCTCGCGGATGTTTCCCGGCCAATCGTAGTGGCAAAGCACCGAAACCGCCTCGGGGGAAAAACGCAGGTTGCGCCCGAATTTTCGATTGTAGCGCTTGAGAAAGAGGTCGACGAACAGGGGAATGTCCTCCAGCCGCTCCCGCAGGGCGGGAAGCTGGATGGGGATGACGTTGAGCCGGTAGAAGAGGTCCTCGCGGAACTTTCCCTCTTGCACCAGCTTCTTCAGGTCGCGGTTGGTCGCGGCCAAGAGCCGCACGTCGACGTGGATGGGCTTCTGGCCGCCGACCCGCTCGACCTCGCCTTCCTGGATGGCCCGCAGCAGCTTGGCCTGCACCTCGAACTTGAGTTCGGCGATCTCGTCGCAAAACAAGGTGCCCTGGTCGGCCAGCTCGAACTTGCCGTAGGTGGTCTTGAGGGCGCCGGTGAAAGCGCCCTTTTCGTGCCCGAAGAGGGTCGATTCGACCAAGTGCTCGGGGATGGAGGCCATGTTGATGGCCACGAAGGGCTTTTCGACCCGGGGGGACTTTTGGTGGAGGTAGCGGGCCACGAGTTCCTTCCCCGTCCCGCTCTCCCCTTGGATCAGGACTGTCGCGGAGGTGGAGGCGGCTCGGTCCAGGACCGTCTTGAGGGCCTGCATGCGGGGGTTTATCCCCAGCAGAAAATCGTGGTCCGTGAGCCGCTCGACCTCGGAACGCAGATAAAGGATCTCCTTGAGGTGACGGCGCTTCTCGAAGGCGCGCTGCAGGAGGGCCCTCAGGTCCTCCACCTCGAAGTCCTTGTTGATGTAGTCGAAGGCGCCGTGCTTGATCGCTTGGACCGCCAGCTTGACCTCGCGGACGTGGGTGATCATGACCACTTCGGTTTGTGACTGTAACTCTTTGAATTCTTTAAGTAAAGTAAGACCGTCCGCGTCGGGGAGCATGTAGTCGAGAAGAATGACCGCGTACTCCTCCACCTGGAATTTGGCGCGGGCTTCCTTCCCGTTGGCGGCGGTGTCGATCGTGCCGAAGACGGCCAATACGCTCGACAACAGGTCCCGCATCGAATCGTCGTCGTCGACGACCAGGATTCGCTGTGCCTCAGAAGTCATGGAAATTCCTTTGCGCCCGTTCCTGGATCCGTTTAGGATCTATCAAGAATCATTCAGGTTTTTATCACAGCTTCGGCGACAACGGGAGCAAAATCTCTGTGAAATTCCAGCTGGAATCCGCCCTGGCCTTTTTACGGGACCCGGGGCTCTATTTCTCCTTGGGACTGATCGCCGTGGTGCTCTTTGTCTCGCTGGCCGAGCGGCTGAAATTGGAGGCGGAGCTAGGCTGGGCGGCCCTCCGCGGCTTCCTTCAGCTGACCCTGGTGGGTTTCGCCCTGGTCTGGGTCTTCTCCTTCGAAAACCTCGGAGTGATCTTGGGGGTCTTGACCGGAATGACCCTCTTGGCCGGCTTCATCGCCCAGAAGCGCGGCGAGGGCATCCCGCGGGTCTTTCCCATCGTCTCCTTCAGCCTGGCCGTCAGCCTGGTCTTAACCCTTTCCCTCTTGGTCTTGGGCGGATCGATCGAACCCAAGGCCCGATTCTTGATCCCCTTAGGGGGGATGATCCTGGGCAATTCGATGAACGGCGCCGGGCTCACCCTCAACCGCCTCAAGGCCGAAATGCAGCTGCGGCGGCCGGAGGTCCTCGTCCGCCTCAGCCTGGGCGCCTCGGCCCGGCAATCGGTGCAGGGCCTTTTGAGGGAGGTGCTGCGCGCCTCCCTGATCCCGGCCATCGACACGATGAAGGCCTTAGGGGTGATCTTCATGCCGGGGATGATGGCGGGGCTGATCATCGCGGGAGAATCGCCCCTGCTCGCCGTGCGCTACCAGATCATCGTGATGTTCATGCTGATGGCCAGCGCGGCGTTGACGAATTTATTGGTGGTGCTGATGGGGTACCGGCAGTTTTTCAATCGGAGGGATCAGCTAAGCGCGATGTAGGGGCCTCGGGCGAACACAAGGTTCGCCCCTACACGAAGCTCTCGCCGTCGATCCCGGCGGGGATGGGGTCCCCGTGTAGTTTCAATATCGAGGGGAACAGGTCCGCCGACCGCACGACCGACCGGTTCATCTTCACGCTGGAAAAAAGCGGAATCAGCATGTGCTCGTCGTGCATCGCGCCGTGCGAGGACTTGTGCTCGGGATACTCGAAGCGCTTGCGCAAGTCGTAGCCCTTGGCGGCGCTCAGCACCAAATCGCCGGTGCGAGCCGAACGGAAGATCTGCGTCAGCTGCGCCAGGCTGTCGGGGTACTCGCCGTCAGCGCTCAACCTCAAAGCCTCGGACCGCGACAGAAGCTCCGGCGCCGCGGCCAGGCCCAGCGGATCCCCGCGCAGGTTGCGGAATCTCAGTTCGTTGCCCTCTTCCCGCACCTTGGCCTCGCCCTTCCGGCTCTGCACATGAACCCAGCCCTCGCGGTCTTGGCTGAGGATGAGGTCCACCGCCGGCTGTTCCAACAAACCCGCAACCACGCGGGGATGCAGCTCGCGCACCTCCTCCAGCGAGAGGCGCCCGTCCCAGCTCTCCCGCCCCTTGAAATAGAGATGGAGCATGGCGTTGCCGCTGACCATGCTGGCGGCCTGGAAGCCGCTCTTGAAGATCTTGGGGTAGTAAAAGGTCTTCACGCCCTGCGCCTCAAGGAAGGCCGCGACGCCGAAGTGCGTCTTGGTCTCGGAGAGGCCGTGGTCGCTGACGATGAACAGGGCGGTCTCGTCGTACTTGCCCTCGCGCTTCAGCTCTTTGGCGATGCGCCCCATCGCGCGGTCGACGGTCTCGTAGGCCTCGAGGGCGCTGGGGTGACGCGGCCGGCTCAAATGCGAGTATTCGTCGATGCCCGGGAAGACCATGAAGAGGAATTGAAAGTCGCGCTTCAGGATATCGAGGCATTTGTCGAGGGCGGCCTGGTCGACCAGATGCCAGCGGTCGGTCAGGTGGGCGTAATACCAATACCAAAGGCGCATGTGGGCGGCGACGTTGCCCTCCGAGGGGACCCCGCGGTTGACCGAGCTGAAGATGTTGAAGGAGTTCGGGAAGTGCTCGAAGAGGGTCTTGAGTCCGGGCCGCATGTCCCGGTTCATCAGGAAGCTCTCGAAGCCGACGTAGCTGCGGAAGCGCTCCATCGAGAATTTTTTCCGGGCGTACATCCCCTTGTCGAACCAGCGGATGCCGGGCACATTGCAGGTCCCGGGGAAGCAGCCGGTGAGGAAGGGCATGTAGGCCGGCCCGGTGGTCGAGGGAAAGACGCTGGTGGCCTTCGCGAAGCCGCCCTCGCCGAGGAAGATCTCGGAAAGGTGGGGCAGGCGCCCGGCCTCGAGCAACTCGCGGAAGACGTCGTAGCGCGAACCGTCGGCAAGCAGGACGATGAAGCGTTTTTTTTGTGGGGTCATCCGATCATTCCCTCGCCGCGCGACGCGCCGCCTACTATGGCCCGACCGGGCGGCCCGCGCCCGGGACGATGCCGTCAAGAGGCCTTGGTCTTCAGTTCCTTGAGCTTGTTCTGCATGCGGCGCACCAGCTCGCCGTAGCCGTTCTTGCTGATAATCGCGTCGAACTGGTAGCGGTAGTTTTCGACGAGGCTCGCGTCGTCGACGACGACGTCGAAGATCTTCCAGCCGCCGGGGTCTTTCTTCATCTTGTACTCGATGTCGACCTTGACGTTCTCTTTGGGAACGACGACCTTGGTGCGGGTGCGGGCGCGCGTCTTTTCCTGGAGGTAGGTGTCGCCCAGGTATTGCACCGTGTAGGCCTTGCCGCGCGTCTTCGTTTGCTCTTTGGAGAAGAGGGCCTTGGTCTCGAGCAGATCGGTCATGAGGGCGACGAAATTGTTTTGTTCGGCGGCGGAAAGCCCGCCCCAATGCTTGTCGAGGGCCAGGCGGCAGAGCTCGCGCAGGTCGAAGGTGCCGGTGATGATGTCGCGCTTGATCTTGGCGTTGTTGGCCTTATCTTCGGCGCTGAGTTCGGCGCCGGTCTTGTAGGCGTCCATCTTCATCTCGATGTCCTGGATCTCGCGGGTGGGCGTGCCTTGCGGGGCGTTCACCTGCCCGTTGGACTGCAGGGCTTGGTCCCCTCCTTTCGGCGGGGCCTTCACCGCCGCCGGAGATTCGGCCGAGATCGAAAGCGCGGCGGCCGCCGCGGTCGCGGCCAGGAAAAATTTTCGAAACGAGGCTCGCATCAATTTCACTCCTTAATGGGTTCACTCGGCCCGGGCGACGCCGCCCGACTTGAGCTCGAGCGTGGCCACGGCTACGTTGTAGTTAAACACCGATTCGAGGTAGCGCCCCCGCGAAACCAGATAGGCCTGGAGGGCGTCGGAATAGTCCTTTTTATCTCCGACCCCGATGTCTACGTTCGTCTTCGTCAAAAAGACGTATTGTCTTGCCAATTTCATGGCGCGATAGCCGTTTTCCATGGCCTCGCGTGTCTGCAGGACGTTCAAATAGGCGTCTTTGAGGTCCAATTCAAGCCCTTCGTCGGCGATGCTCTTGTTCAAGGAATTTTTGAAGTATTCCGCCTGCGCCGCCCGCGTCTTGGCGAGATAGGATTTGATATTGATCTCGCCCTTGATCCTCAGACCGAAGCCCACGCGGTTAAAGTTAAAGGGGTCGTTGAAATCGTCGGTCAGGTCGACCCCGCTGATCGGCTTGACGGTGTGGCCGAACTCGTAGAAGCCGCCGATCCCGATGTCGGGCGCGAGCTTGCGCTTTTCCAGCCGGTATTGGGCCTCGCTGGCCTTCACGCCGATGTCGAGGAGGCGGTTCTTCGGGTTGTTCTTTCGATTCCTCTCCAAATAATATTCGAAGTCCTGGATCTCGAAATCGACCGGCGTCAGGTGCTCGTCCTGGATCGAGAATTCGGTCCCCCGCTCCATGCCCAGCTGGATGCGCAGGCCCTCCCGCGCCAAGGCGGCCTTCTTGTCGACGTCGAGGATGCGGTTGAGCGCCTCGTAGCGGAACAGCTTCAGGCGGACCAGATCGACCGGGTCCGTAGCCTCGGTGCTGCTCTCCCGCCGCTGCACCTCGTTGGACAAGTGGCGATCGGCGTCCTCGAAGAGCTGCCGCACGTCCTTCGCGAGCAGCAGTCCGTAGTAGAGCTGCTTGACCTTGAGGACGACGTCGTTCTGCTTCTCGATCTTTTTTTCCTTTTCGGCGGCGATGCCGTGCCGGGCCAGCTCTTGGGCGATGCCGATCTTGCCGAAGGTGTAGAGCGGGATGCCCAGCGAGATCTTGCCGCGCTGCCCGAAGGTGACGTCGCCCTCGAAAAAGCTGCTGACCGCGCGATCGGCGTCGCGCGGCGCGGG
>JADYZQ010000057.1 GCA_020853015.1 Deltaproteobacteria bacterium | reverse complement strand
TGGCGATGGAGAAGCTCTACGAGGTCGTGCAGGAGCGCGACTACGACTTGGTCGTCCTCGACACGCCGCCCTCGCGCCACGCCCTCGACTTCCTCGACGCCCCCACCAAGATGAGCGCCATGGTCGGCGACAGCGTGATGAAGTGGTTTCTCAAGCCCTCCCTCTTCGTCAGTAAGAGCTCGCTGCAGCTGCTGGACCGATCGGTGAAGCGGGTCTTCAAGACCTTCGACAAGGTGGCGGGCTTCGAATTCCTGCAGGATCTCTCCCAGATGCTGGTCTCGGTGTCGGGCCTGCTGGAGGGCTTCCAGGACCGCGCGCAGAAGGTCGAGCTCTTGCTGCACGACAAGGACACCGGCTTTCTGCTGGTGGCCGCGCCGCAGCCGATTCCCCTGCGCGAGGCGGAGTATTTCTACCGCAAGATCCAGGACAACGCGCTGCCCTTCGCCGGTTTCATCTTCAACCGCGTCCAGCTTATGCCGGAGACGGGCAAGCCGCTTCCGGAGGGGCTCAAGGCCAAGACCCGCTCGGAGTACCAGGAGATGGCCTACCTCTTCAAAAGCCTCGCCCAGCGCGACGAGGCCGAGATCGAGGCCTTCCAGAGTCGGATGGAATTTTCCCGCCACGGCTTCGTCTTCAAGATCATGCCGCAGCTGGAGCGGGACATCCACGACCTTGAGGGCCTCTACGAGCTGGGACAGAAGCTGTTCCAGGCTTAGGCCTTCGTCCGGCCACCCATCAAAAATGAATGCAGGATTTCGAATTGATTAATATGCTGGAAGGGCTCAGGACCCCGCCTGGTTGATGAAGTCCTGGATGAGCTCGCGGTCCAGCGGGTGGATATAGACGAAGCGGATGCCGATCCCGACCTTGCCCTGGCCCGCCTCGTTTTGGTCGCGCATCACCCGCACCACTTCGCCGGTGGCCTGGATCGGCCGGGCCTTCGGGGTCAGGCTGAAGCGCAGGAAGACCTGGGTCCCCAGCTTGACGGGGATGTCCGACTCGAGGAAGAGCCCGCCCGCGCTGATGTCCGTCGAGAAGAAATACAGCACGCCCTCGCTGTCCTCGTTTTCGAAGACGACCTGGGTGCGGATCGGGCGCCTCGGGTAGAGGCGTTTTTCCTTTTTGGTCTTCGAATTCATACACCCATCCATCGGCCCCCGCGGGACATGCAAAGGTCCGAGTGTAACAGGGGCGGGGGTGCCTCGACCACCTTCTTTTTTTTATCCCAGGACCCGGCTCTTCAGGAAGGGGTAGCGCCGGCGCACGCGTTCCACCGCGCCCAGGTCCAACTCCAGGCTCAAGACCCCCGGCCGCGCCCCCATCTCGGCCAGCCTCTCCCCCCAAGGGCCGTAGACCGCCGAGTGCCCGCCGTAGACGACGGGCTTCTCGTGGCGGCCCGGTCCCACCTTGTTGAGGCCCACCACCAGGCATTGATTTTCGATGGCCCGCGCCTTGAGCAGGGCGAGGAAGTGATCCAGGCGATCCCGCGGCCAGGCGCTGGGGACGAAGACGAGGCGGACGCCGTCTTTCGAGAGCCGCCGAAACAGCTCGGGGAAGCGCAGGTCGTAGCAGACGGCCAGGCCGATACGGCCCCAAGGGCCCGAGAAGGAGACCACGCGGTGGCCGGGGCTGAAGTGCCGGTGCTCGCCGCCGAACTCGAAGAGGTGGATCTTGCGGTAGGCGGCCAGGGTCTCGCCGCGCGGGCCGATCGCGTAGGCCTGGTTGTAGGCGCGGCCGCGGGCGAGCTCGAGCATGGAGCCGACGAGGGTGCAGCGAAAACGCCGGGCGTAGTCGCGCAACCACTCGCGGCAGGCGGCATTCTCCTTAGCCAAGCGGCGCCGCTCGGCCAGGGAAAATCCCGAGGGCCACATCTCCGGAAAGATCAGGACGTCGCCCGCCCGGGTGCGAATCCCCGCAAGGAGCGCCTGCAGATTTGCGAGGGTCGCGAGGGGCCGCCCGGCGACGGTGGCGCATTGGACGAGATGGAGGCGCATTTTTTCTTTCATGATATTCCTTGACCCCCCGGGACCGGTTTCTTAAATTAAACCTTTTAGATCCGTGCATCCAAGGAAAATGGAGGATCCAAGCCATGAAATTCCAACATAAAATCCTGACCCTGGCCCTGACCGCCGGGTTGGCCCTGTTCGGGGCCGCCTGCCAAAAGAAGGGCCCGGTCTCCTCGGGCGACGGCGTCGACCTGATCAACGTTCCCCTCGAGTCGATCCATTTCGACTTCGACAAATACAACATCCGCCCCGACGCCCAGCAAAAGCTTTCCAGCCATTCGGAGTGGTTGAAGTCCAATCCCAACGTCAACATCATCATCGAGGGCAACACCGACGAGTGGGGCACCGAAGAATACAACCTCGCCCTGGGCGAGCGCCGGGCCATGGCCGCGAAAAACTACCTCATCAACTTGGGCGTTTCCGCCGACCGGATGAACACGATCAGCTACGGCGAGAGCCGACCGGTGAATCCCGAGCACAATCAAGCGGCCTGGGCGCAAAATCGCCGCGACGACTTCAAGGGGCGACGCTAGGCCTTTCGCCTTGCCGACCGGCCTTAAATTAAATAAAACCACAGGGACCCGCCCGATGCGTATAGTTCCTGTGGTTTTTTTTCGCCCTCGGGCAAATGGAGGTCCAAATTCATGAAAAATCATGGACTTAACAAATATACGATCGCCGGCGGCCTGGCGCTGGCGGCCTTGTTTGGGCTTGGGGTCGCGGCGCGTCCGGCCCAGGCGGCCACCCTGGCCGAATTGAACCAAAAGGTCGACCAGCTCGTCGCCACCAACCAAAAAAATTACCAAGACGTGGCCCGCGCCATGAACGCGCTGACCGAGGTGCAGCAGGAATTTCGCCTCATCAAGGGGCAGCTCGACAGCTCGCAGTACATCATGAAAGAATCCGACCGCGTCTACCAAGACCTCGACCAGCGCGTCTCTTCGCTGGAAGACAAGATAGGCCAGCTCCATAACCTTCTGAAGGACATCAACCTCAAGCTGAGCGGCGCCCCCGAGGCCCCCAAGGCGCCGGGCGCGGCGGTCAACCCCGCCGAGCTGCAAGAGTTCCAGTCCTTGCTCAACGTGGCGAACGCCCGCGACTACCGCAACGCCGCCTCGGGCTTCATGGGCTTTTTGCGCAAGTATCCCAAGAGCGAGTCCGCGGGCAGCGCCCAGTACTGGGTGGCCGAGTCCTTCTATTCGCTGGGCGACTACGCGAAGGCGATCAGCGAATTTCAGGCGCTCTCCGAGAAATACCCCCAGCACCCGCGCGTGAAGGAGGGGATCTACAAACAGGGGATGTCCTTTATGAAAATGAACAAGAACGCCGAGGCGAAGCTGTTTTTCCAAAAGGTGATCGCGACCTATCCGAATTCCGCGGAGGCCTTTCAGGCCAAGGGCCGCTTGGCCCGGCTGGAGGAGTTGGAGCGCAAGGCCCCCGCCCTGGCGCTGGGCGGCGGCTCCGAGCCGAAGGCGCCGCCGACGCCCCCGGCGACCGGCGAGCCGGTCTACAAGCCGATCATGAAACCGCAGCCCATGCCGCGGGCGCCCCTGCCGCCGCCTCCCGGCGGGCAGCCCACCTCGCCGGCGTCACCGACGACTCCGAAGCCGGAGCCGGCGCCGAGCGCCCCGGCCCCCGAAGGCCCGCCGGCGACGCACGAGTCCGGCGCTCCCTTGTTCTAAATTGGAATCAGATCCCATGTTAGTCCTCGGCATCGAATCTTCCTGCGACGACCTCTCGATGTCGCTCGTCGACCAGGGCCGGGTGCTCGCCAACGTGACCGCGACGCAGACCCTCGACCACGCGCCCTTCGGCGGCGTCGTCCCCGAGATCGCCTCGCGCCGCCACCTCGAATCCCTCGAGCCGACCCTCGAGCTGGCCTTGGAGAAGGCGGGGCGGGGCCTCGACGCGGTCGAGGGCGTCGCCGCGACCTTCGCGCCGGGGCTGGTGGGCTCGCTCTTGGTGGGGCTCAACTTCGCCAAGGCCCTGGCCTACGCGCGGGGCCTGCCCTTCCGCGGCGTCCACCACATCG
>JADYZQ010000056.1 GCA_020853015.1 Deltaproteobacteria bacterium | reverse complement strand
CGGCCGCGGGCGGCGGGTTTTCTTGGACGAATCCGGGATCGGCGCCGGGACTCAAGTCGGCTTCCACCCCCGTTGAAGCCGACCGGCCGCAGGCGGCGCCCAGCGCGCCGATCCCGAGGAGTGAGATCAAGAGCAAAGTTTTTTTCGCGGATTCCAGTTTCGTTTTCATGACGATCCCCTTTGGAAATGAATGGAGTGCGGCGTGAGGTCCGATCGGACGATTACTTATCTTTTTCCTTGGCGGTCTTTCGCTCTCCGTCGATCAGCTGCAACTCCAGCTCCTGCAGCTGCCCGGCCACTTCTTGCAGCGAGAGTTCGCCCGCCTCGAATTGCGTCTTCAGTTCGGCAAGTTTCTTGGCGACCTTCAGGCGGTAATAACCGCGGGCCGTGGAGTATTTGACCGTCAGGGAGAAGTTCTCCATGGCCTGGGCCAGCTCTTCCTTCATGGCCTCGTGCTCTTCCCGGTAGCCGCCGAAAATTTCCTCGGCGCGGAGCAAGTCCTCCTCCACGGCCGCCTCGGCCTGGGCCGCAGCCTCGGGATCCTGCGCGAGCTCTAAGGCGGCCTTGGCCTTGCTGAGTCGAGGGAGGATCGCTTCCAGTTGCCGGCGCAACTCCGGCGAGAGATCCGGACCCTGGAGGGCGGCCTCGATGCCGGTGCCGAGGCGCTCGATGCGATCGAGGGGTCCGGAGACGTGGTGCGAAATCCGGAGCTGCAGCTGCACTTGGAGGTATTCGTCCCGCATGTAGGGAGGCACCTCGGCATCCGTGCCGTAGGGCACCAGGCGCTTCATCAGAAATTGGACGGAACGGAGGTTCTCCTGCGCCATGCGGTGGTCCGGCTGCGCTTGGAGCTGGGCCTGAAGCTCGGCCTCCTGGCCCCGCAGTTCCTGAAGGATGACGGACGGGGAGAACGGCGCATCGCCCGCTTCCCGCCTCTCGCCGTAGGCCTCGCTATAATAAGAGTGGCCCTCCGGGGTTTCGGCCCCTTCCGCTTCGAAGCCGTATTCCGTCGCCTCGAGGGTCTCCTCGTAAGTGGTTAGGGAGGCATCGGCCTCCAGCCCATAGCTTTTGAGATAGTGATTCGAAGAATTCCTGACAGCCCCTGCGTTCATCGCATCCCCCTTCCGGCGGCCTTAGCCGCCATGTCCGGAAATATTGCAAGGGATGAGCCAAGGGTTTGTCGGCAGGAATATTAGGAATATATATTTGAAAATATTAATTTATTTATAATTGTGGGAGAGCAAAGGGCTTCAGTCAAATTATGTATGAATTATAAATATTTCATACATAAGATATTTTTAATAAATAATTACATAATATTAAATAGAAAATTTTATCTGTAATAAAATTATAATATAAAACATAATATACAATTATTTTGGAGATATTATTTTAATAATTATAAAAAGGCTTTTTGATATTTTTTTCTAAAGATTTTTTATAATTATTTTTATAACATATTTATTTTAATATAATATTATTTTATAATAAGTTTCTTATTAAACTTAATCATTAAAATTTAATCAAAAGATTTTTTATCAATTATTATTTGTTTTAATAAAATCAATTAGTTAAAAATCATGCTGAAGCGCCCCGTCGATATCCTCAAATCCCTCTGTCGCGCCGGCGACCCCAAGCTTCGGTCTCGCGCCAAGCTCCTGCTGCGCGCCCTGGAGTTGGGAAATTCCGCCCAGGCCTGCCGCGAGGTCGGGGTCTCTCCGCAGCTCTATCAATATTGGTCGCGACGCTTTCGCGATTCCGGTTTTCGCCGCGAGGGTCTTTGCACGCGCTCGCGGCGCCCCAAGCGCTCGCCGAAAAAAATTCCCCCCGAAGTCGAGCGTTGGATCGAGGCCTACCGCCGCGAGCTGCGTTGTTCGGGGGAGAAGATCCGGCTCCTGCTGGAACAGGAGAGGCAGGTGCGCGTCTCCCTGCCGACGGTCTATCGCGTCCTTGCCCGCAGCGCGCCCCATGGCCCGCGCGGCACGCGCCGGGCCATGCGCTCCGGGGCCGCGCCTCCCGTCCAGGCCGCCGGCGGCAAAGGCCCCGCGCCGAATCGCGCTCGATCCGCCGAGGTCCGCGCCACTTCCCCGCCTCAGACCAAAGCCTCGCCGCCGCCGCGCCGCATCGCGGGCCGCTACCGCGTCCTGCGGCGGCTGGGCAGCGGCGGAGGCGGCGTGGTGTACTTGGTGGAGGACGAGGCGGAGGGCGGCGCGCGCCAGGCCCTCAAGTGGGTCGAGGCCGCGCGGGGTTCCAATCCCGGTTTGGGCGCGCTGCTGGAAAATGAATTCGCCGCGCTGGCGGGGCTGGAGCACCCCAACCTGGCTCGGGTTCATGACTTGGGCGTAGCGCCCGGCGGTATCTACTTCACCTCCGACTATATCGTCGGCCGCGACCTGCTCGCGGCGACCCGCGAGGCCGACCTCAACCATGTATTCCAGCTGATCCTGCAGGTGCTCGGCGCCCTCGACTACCTGCACGGCAAGGGCATCCTCCACCTCGACCTCAAGCCCGCCAATATCCTGGTGGCTGAGGCCGAGGGCCTCGAGCCGCCGCGGGTGAAGCTGATCGACTTCGGCGGCGCCGAGTGGCGGCGCCGCGGCCGGGCGGCGGCGGGCGAGACGATGGGCACGCCGCCCTACGTCGCCCCCGAGCTGCTGCTGGAGCAGGCCCCGGGGCCGGCCGCCGACCTCTACGCCTTCGGCATACTCCTCCACCAAATCTTTTTCGGGGCCTTCCCGCTGCGTCATCGCGATCCCTTGCTTATGATGCAGGAGCAGATCTACGAGGAGCCCTTGGCTCTGGTCCCGCTGCCCCCCGCGCTGCCCGAATCTTTTGGGGCCCTCTTGCGCCGGATGGTCGCGCGCGACCCGCGGGCCCGCTTCGCCTCGGCTAGCGAGGTCTTGGCGGCGATAAACGAAAGCCTGGGCGAGGACTTCCGCTTGGGCGCGCCGGCCCTACCGCAGGGGATCCTCGCCGAGTCCCGTTACGATTTCTCCGCCGACCTCATCCAAGAGCTCGCGGAAGGCCTCGCGAGCGGCGCGCCGGGCGTGACCGTCCTTTCCGGCGCACCGGGCAGCGGCAAGAGCCGCCTGCTCGCTCGCGTCAAAGAGACCCTGCAGCTGCGCCGGGTCTTTCCCGTTCGGCTTGCCGCGCCGGCACAGCTGGAGGCGGCCCTAAGCCGCGCCGGGCGCGCCCAGGCGCCGCTGCTCGTCGACCTGCCAGCCGAGTCGGAGGACCTGCCCGCGCTCCTGGAGCGGCTCGACGAGGCGGGGCTCCCCGCCTTGCTCGCGACATGCAGAGAATTTTCCCTGGAGCTGCTCGCCCCGCGTTGGATCGAGCTTAGGCCCTGGACGCGCGAGCAGGTTTTGGAATTTTTCAAGACCGAGATCCGCGACCTTCCTGACGGGCCTCTCGCGGCGGCCTTGGCCGACTTGGGGTCGGGCGGGCCCGAGCGTCTCGAGACCCTCCTGCAGGCCCTCCAAGAGACCGGCGCCCTGCAATGGGCCGAGGGCGCCTGGCAGTGGCGGCCGGAAGCGGAGCCGGATCCCTCGCGGCTGCTCCCAGATCATGCCGCGCGCTGGCGGGAGCGGCGCGCGCGGATCGTCGAGATCCTGCGCGCCTTGCCCCCTGGATTAGACCCGGAGACCCTCGCGGGGCTCCTGGACGTGGAGGCCTCTTGGCTGAGGCCGCGGCTGGAGGCCTGGGTGCGGGAGGGATTACTCAAGCTCCGGGAGGCGAGACAGATTCGGCGCTATGCCTTGGCGGTGAGCGATGAAATCGAGGCGAATACGCCCGCACCTCGCGACTGGGGACGGATCGAGGCCGAGCTGGAGAGGCTCTATGCGGAGGGGCGCTTCGAAGCCGGCGCGCGCTGGGCGGATCGGTTGCGGGCGGAGGCCGTCGAACTTACGCCGGCGGCGGCCCTGCGCTGCGCGCGACTCTACGTCGCCTCGGGCGAGGCCGACCGCGCCCTAGAGGCCCTCCCGGCCCAGGCCTCACCGGAGGAGCGGGGCCTGGCTTGCGAGATCCGCGCCCGCGCCGCATGGGCGCTCGGAAATCTCGAATCCGCCGAGGCTGCCCTGCGGGAGGCCGAGGCGGCGTATCTCGCCCGCGAGGATTTGCCGGGCCGCTCCCGCGCGGCCAACCTGCGCGGTTCGATCGCGAAGCAGCGCCTGGATTTTTCGGCGGCCGCGGAGTCCTTCGCGGCGGCGATCGAGCTGGCCGAGCTCGCCGCGGATCCCTACCTGCAGGGCCTGGCCGAGATGAACTTGGCTTTGCTCCGCCAAGAGCGGGGTGATTTTCGCGCCGCCGCCCGGCTCTTCGCGGCGGCGGAGGCGAGCGCGGGGCGCGCCGCCCACCCCTGGTTGCAGGGACGCCTGTTGCAGAACTGGATCAATTTACTTTTTTACATGGGGCGCGCGGCCGAGGCCGAGCAGCGCTGCTACGTCCTGCTGCGCCTCGCGATCGTCCATCGTTATCCCGAGCTGCAGGCGGTCGCCCACAATTCCCTCGCCCTGCTGGCGGGGCAGCGCGGTCGCCGCGAGCTCCAAGAGACCCAGCTCAACCTGGCCCTG
>JADYZQ010000055.1 GCA_020853015.1 Deltaproteobacteria bacterium | reverse complement strand
TCCTCCATCCGCGCCCAGGCGCCGCCCAGGTGGCCGGGGTCGAGGGCGATGCGCAGGCCGGCGAGCGGCTTGTCCTGGGAGGGGTTGCGGAGCGGGGACCTGCGCCAATAGCGGGGCGGCTCTTTCTTTGAGGCTGCATCGCGGGCCAAGGGGAGGGAGAGGGTCGCTTCGGATTTCGCACGGGTCTTCACCTCGAGGGTCTTGTCCTCGAGCCGCAGGTACTTCGCCCAGCCGTCGTCGTAGCCATAGACCTGGAGGGTCAAGGCTTGAAATTCCTCCGCCGTCAGCGCCTCGCCGTGGGCCGCCAAGGACCGCCACTCCGGCTCCGTCCCCAGGGCGCTCAAGTTGGGCGGGGCCTTCGCGCAGGCGGCCCCCAGCAGCAGCGCCACGGATAGCAGGAATTTTGCGCGCCGCATCCCCGCCTCCTAAAAGAAATACCCGAAGGTGAAGTGCAGGCGCCCGACGCCGTCGCCCGGATGGCGGTCGAGGATGAAGCCGTAGTCGACGCGGATCGGGCCGACCGGCGTGACGTAGCGGACGCCGGGACCGGCGGAGTGCCTCAGGTTGAAGAGGTTGAAGTCGCCCATGTCGGGGATGACGATGCCGGTGTCGAGGAAGCCCACCACCTGGAAATTCCCGAAGGCGCGGATCTGCAGCTCGAAGTTGTGCACCAGCGAGAAGGTGCCGCCCGTGGGCAGCAGGGAATCCTGGTCGAAGCCCCGCACCGTGTCGTCGCCTCCCAGGTAGAGCCGCTCGTCGGCGGTGATGAAGGTGTCGCCCGGGAAGGGGAAGATCTTGGCCACGCGCAGGGCGTTCGCGATGGTGACGCGGGAGAAGGGGCTGTACCAATGGCCCAGGTTGGCCTTGGTGGTCAGGTAATTCCCGGAGAGCTGGATGAACTGGTGGGTCATGGTGACGGCGCCGTTGAGGTAGTAGCCCTTGCGCGGGTCGCCGTAGCTGTCGCGGCGGTCGTAGGTGACGCCCAAGGTGGTCTCGAAGCGCGTGTGGTCGTCGGCGCTCTCCCGAGGCTCGAGCTGGTCGATGATGGTCTTGCTCTCGTTGAAGTCGACGTACTCGAAGTCCAGTCGGCCGTAGGCGCTCAAGTAGGGCCCGAAATCCTTGAACAGGGTCGAGAAGGCGCCCGTCTCGAAGTCCTCGAAGAAAGGCCGGCGGTTGACGCCCGCAAAGGCGCCGACCAGCAGCTGGACGGAGGTGCCGCGGACCCGCGGGTCGATGTAGTTGATCTCGAAGCGCGAGACCTCCTGGCCGCCCTGCAGCTTGATGTTGCCGTTCTTGCCCGAACCCCACATGTTCAGCTTGTTGAAGACGATCTTGCCGCTGAAGCCGGTGTCGGTGTTGTAGCCGGCCTCCAGGTCGATGATCTTCGTCTTGCGCTCCTGCAGCCGGACGACGGTGTGGACGACGGGCTCCTTGTTCGCCAGGCCCAGGGTCTCGATGTTGACGCCGTCGAAGGCGCCGAGTCGCCTGAGGTTGAGCTGCGATTGCAGGATGTCCTTGGCGGAGAATTCCGAGCCCTCCTTGAAGCGCAGGTTTTTTCGGATCGTCTTCTCCTTGGTCAGGGCGTTGCCCACGAAGAGGATGCGCCCGATGGTGACGTGGGTGCCCAGGTCGACGTCCATGCGCAGGTCCCAGAGGTGATCCCGGACCTTATCGGCCCGCTTGTCGATCCGCGCGTAAGGGTAGCCGTGGTTGGAGAGGGCGAGCAGGACGAACTGCACGTCCTCGTCGAAGCGCAGCGGGCTGTAGGGCTCGCCGGGCCGGCAGGCGAGTTTTTCCCAGACCTCCAGTTTGACCTGTTCCGGCAGGCCCTCGATATGCAAGTTCTCGACGCGGGCGCGGGCCTGCTCGTCGATGTCGACGGTCAGCAGCACCCGGTCGCCGACCAGGTTGAAGTTGCGCTCCCACTTGGCAACCTTGGCATCCAGCCAGCCTTCCCGGTGGTAATAGCTCTCGATCTGTTTCAAATCCTCCTGAAAGAGCTCGGGCAGGTAGTACCCGGGCTCGCCGACGCCCGTCGCCTTGGTTTGGATCGTGTCCTTGAGCTTCGAGCTCTTCACCTCGCGGTTACCGACGAAGTCGACCTCGCCCACCCGGCGCTGCGGGCCCTCGATGATGCGGAAGGTGACGAGGTAGTTCTCGTTGTCGATCTTCTCGCGGCTCGCCTCGACCTTGACCTCTTCGTAGCCGCGCTCTTTGTAGAAGCGCACCAGCTTGGCGCGCGAGGCCTCGATCTCGAAGTCGTCGAAGTCGCCGTCTTCGTAGATCGTGATGTGCTTGCGCAGCACCTTGTCGAAATAGTGGTCGTTGCCCTCGAAGGAGACGAAGACGCGCTTGCCCTGGCGGATCGCCACCTGGATGTCGACCTTGCGGGCGTCGTAGTCGTAGCTCTCGCCCTCGAGGCGGACGCGGGCGCGGACGAAGCCCTTGTCGCGGTAGAGGCCCTTGATCTTGGCCAGATCCTTCTTGATCTGACGCGGCTTGTAGTGGCTGTAGGTGAAGATGATCGTGCTGATCCGCTTGGGGTTGAGCGCGGTGTTGCCCGTGACCTCCTTGTCGCGCAGGCGGTAGGTCTTTCCCTTCTCGATCTTGATGGTGATCGTCACCTCGCGGTGCTTTTCGTCGTAGTCCTCGATGGCCAGGACCGTGGTGTCGAAGTAGCCCTCCTGCTCGTAGAGACGGTCGAGGCGGTCGAGCTGTTCGGGGAGCTTGGCCTTGTCGTAGATCTGGCCCGGGATGAGGAAGAGGGTGCGGCGGACCTTGCCCTCGAGCAGCGGGTAGTTGCCGCGGATCGTGACGTCCTTGATCAAGTAGCCCTCGACCAGCTCGAAGGTGAGACCGACACCGCCCTCGTCGTACTCCACCAGGACCTCGACCGAGACGAAGACGCCCCACTTGCGCAGGTTGTTGATGGCGTTCTCCAGCTTCTCGCGGGTCAGGACCTCGCCGAGCTCCAGCCCGACCACGTCCCGCGCGACCTCCTCGCGGTAGACGTTGAGGCCCTGGAACCCGATTTTCAGGACCGAACCCATCACCTCGTCGGGATCGGGGGCGTAGGAAGGTGCCTCCGCCGCGGGAGTGGGTGAGGGCGAAGGCAAGGGGGCCTGCGCCGCCGCCTCGAAGGGCGCCAGCAAGGCCGCGAGCAGCGCCAGGATTTTAAGCGGACCCGGTCTCAAAAGCTTCTCCAACGCAGGGTGAAATCGAAATCGAAGGACCCGTCGCTCAGCTGCGAGGCCTTGAGCAGGGCGTTGTCGAGCAGCAGGTACTCCATCTGCACGCCCTGCACCGGGTCGTCGATGCCCAAATCGGTCTTGAATTCCAGCGACAGCCGCTCGGTCAGGCGCTTGCCGACCACCAGCGTCTGGATGCCTTGGCGGTTGTTGCGGCGGCTGATCGACTCGTCGGCGGCCTCCAGCCGGAAGATGTCGATCGAGGCCTTTTCGGCCAAGGGCCGCTGCAGGAAGCCGGCGATCTGCGAGGCGATCACCGAGCTGGCCAGGCTGGAGCTGCTGGTGCCGGTCTCGCCGGGCGGCGCGCCGGTGAAGACCATGGCGAGGATGTCGCGCTTCGGCAGGCCGGCGTCGCTGAGGAAATTCAGCTGCAAGTTGTCGAGGTAGCCGACGATGTGCGCCGTCACGTTGACCGTGCCCAGGTTGCGCAGCACTTCCTTCGATGCGGTGACGTCGACGTAGGGCTGGGTCTTGGGGCCGCGGAAATCGACGTAGCCGCGGGCGTTTTCGAAGGCGATCTTAAAATACGTGAAGTCGCCGTCGAGGATTTGGATTTCGCCCTGCACCTCCGGCTGCTTGGCGGGGCCGGCGACCTTCAGGTCGGTGGCGAGGAACATCCGCGCGATGTTGTTCTTGATCGCGAGCTCGCCCGGACTTTTGATCCGCAGGTCCAGCAGGATGCGCTCGAGCCAGGGGTTGGGCTCGGCGGGCAGCGTTTTGGGCCGGGGCTTGAGGAGGAACTGGGTGATCTGGAAGTCCCGGATATAGCGCCCCTCGGTGATGAACATGTCGCCGGAGAGTTTCATCCGGTCGGCGGGGCCCTTGAGCGCGAAGTCCCCGCTGAACACGATCTTGTAGACCTCGGGCTCGGCGACCGCCACTTCGCGGGTGTTGATCGTGAGATCGGCGTATTTAGGGACGAAGCCCTCGAGGTTGACCAGGCCGTTGATCGTAATGTCGCCTTCCGACATGGTGCCGGAGAGGTTCTCGAAGACCAGCGATTTTCCGTTGTGCCGGATCTTGCCCGTCAGATTCTCGATGGTGCCGCGTACCGCGCGCAGCACCAGCATCGCCTCGTTGAAGGCGATTTCGCCCACGATGTCGGGCTTCTCGAGCGTCCCGCTCAGTTTCAAGTCCAGGTTGGCGAAGCCCTCCGCGTCGCGGAAGAACTGCTTCCAGTAGCCCAGGATGTCCAGGTCCGCCTTGCCCTCCAGCTTCAGCGCCATCGGCCCATCGAAGGTGTAGGAGCCGCTCAGCGTGAGCAGCCCGCCGCCGGAGCGGAAGCGGGCGCTTTCGAAGGTCATCTTGGGCGGGCGGATCGCCACCTTGAGCGGGCCTTCGTTGACGACCGAACCCTCCTCGAGGGGAATCTCGAAGCGGCTGGCGTTGATGTCGATCTCGGTGGCCGTGCCTTCGATGCCAAGCCCCATCTTGATCTTGCCGTCGGCGTAGGTCTCGATCAAAGGCAGCTCGAGAGCGGCCCAGATAGGGCGGAGGTCGACGTTCCTGGCCTCGGCGTCGATGAAGAACTTGCGCACGCCCTTGTAGGCGTAGTTGCCGGTGAAGCTTAAGCCCGGCAAGGCCTCGCCCTTGACCTTCACCCCGTTTTCGTCGAACTCGAAGACGGTCTCGGCGGGCATGGCGATCTTCTCGTAGCCCGGAGGCTGGAAGCTCAGCGGGGAGACGGTGAAGCGCTTGTTGCCCAGCTTGCCCTCCGCGGCGATGTTGCCCAGCTTGAAGCTGAAGAGGACGAAGTCCTGGATATCCGCCTTGAGATTGCCCGTGGGCGTGGCCTCGCCGATATCCTCCAGGTCGAAGGTCCCCGAGACCTTGCCGGTGATGTCGGGGTTGTCGAGCAGCTTCGAGGCGTCGAGATTTTGGAACTGCGTCTTGAGCACGGTGTGCCGCGACTTCTTGAAGATCTCTTGGCTGGTCACCTGCACGGCCGCCGTGGGACCCGAACCCGCCGGCGCCCCGCCATCGTAGCTCAGATTGCCGTCGATGATCTTGAAGGTCCCGGCGTTTTCGCCGAATTCGAGGAAGCTGTAGGCCAGCTCGCGGCCCCTCGCCTGGAAGACGAAGTCGGGACGCTTGAAGGGGCCCTTGATCGTGCCCTCGGCGGTGGCGTAGCCGCGCAGGTCGAGGTCGGAGAGGGCCTGGATCAGCGTCGCCAGGTCGAATTCGGTGGTCTTGATCTGCACGTCCAAAAGCCGCTTGGGGAAGTCGACCTTGCCCGTGCCGTTCACCTTGCTTTTCGGCGAAGCCAGCTCGAATTCCTTCAGCTCCAAGACGCCCTGCCGCATCTTGCCGACCAGGTGCAGCTTGTTTTCCTGGCATTCCTTATTGGCGGTGTTGCCCAGGGTCTTCGCGTCCAGGGCGACCTCGCCGTTCATCTGATCCAACTTATAGCCCTGCAGCTCGGCGCGGAGGCTGAACTCGAATTTGTCGAAGGTCTCCAGCAGCTCCTTGCCGGCCTTGGGGATGGCCCGCATCGGGAGGGGCGCGATCGTCTTCAGGTCCAGCTTGTAGGTGGACTTGGCGGGGATGTAGTCGACGTCGACGCTCAGCGCGCCCTCGGGGTGGAGGAAGCGGCCGTTTTCGAGGTAGAGCGTGTCGCCGCCGATCTTGATGCCGCTGAAGAAGCTGCTGGGGGGGAGTCCGGCGAGCTCGACGTCCTGGATGGAGAGATCGCCCTCGGCCTCGCTGACGAAGAAGGTGAAATCCCGCAGGTAAGGCAGGACGATCTCGCCTTCGAAGGCGAGGGCCCCGGTCTGGATCTCCTTGCCCGCCGGTTTCAGGAGGCTGCGGTCGACGGCGAACTTCACCTTCTGGCGGGAGGCCACGGGTCGGCCGATCGCCACGTCGGCCTCGTCGAAGTGAAATTCGTCGCCGTTGCGCAGGAAGAGCCGGATGTCGCGCACCTTCATGTCTTCCGCGGAGACGCGCTTGAGGATGACGCGCAGGGCGGTGCGCCAGGAGCTGGGCCCGGTTTTTTGGATCTGGCGCTGGTCGATCCACAGGCCCTCGGCGCGCAGCCTCTGAATGCCCAAGTTGCCCTTCAGGGCGCTGCCGAAGGCGAAGTCGAGGTCCAACGAATCGAGGCCGACGATCTTGCCGCCGGCCTCGTTTTTATAGGCGAACTCCACCAGGCCGAGGTGTCCCCGGTTCAGGTCGATCGCCAGGTTCTTGTAGGCGATCTCGCCCTTGATGCTTTTGTTGAGCTGGGTGACGGCGAAGCGGAGGAAGCGGGGAGACTGGATAAATTCGTATAAAAGGAATAAGCCCAAGACCAGGATCCCGAGCAGGAGCGCCAGCAGCCTCCACCAACGCCGTTTTTTCGGGACTTGGGCCATAAGTGCTCGTAAAACTTGGATTTATCGGTGACAAAGTCAAGCGATATCCCGCCCCTCGCCACGACCGGAATCGGCAGCCTGCCGGGGGGCGACGCGCGCGCGGCGCTGGAGGCCGCCTTCGCGGTGGATATCCCTTATTTTCCAAGCCTTCCGGCCTTGGACCCCGGAGAGGGTCTCTTGGTTCAGGCCCTGGCGGGCTTTCCCGGGGTCTCGACGGCGGGGAAGGGGAGGCTGAACTTTTCCGCGGAGCGGTGGCGGGCGGAAGGCGGTACCTTCCGCGCCCGACTGAAGGGCGGCCTTCCGCCGGCGGAATTGTTTCCCTTGGGACCGGGCCTTTTGTGGGAGGATTTTCTCGCGCGGCTTAAGCGGGACCCGCGGCCTTGGGCCAAGGTCCAGCTGCTCGGGCCGGTGACCGCGCGAGTCGCCTTGGAGGCCGCGGCGGAGGGGGGATTGCCGGAAGACCCGGAGCTGGACGCGCAACTCCTCGCCTGGCTCTTCGTGAAGGCCGAGGCGATGGCGGCGGCCCTGACCGGGCTCGGGAAGCGGGTTTTGTTTTTCTGGGACGAGCCGGGCCTGGGCATCGCCAGGGCGGCTGCGGCGACGCGGGCCTTGTGCAGTTCCTTAGAGGCGTTGAAAAACCTCGGCGCGACGGTGGGGATTCACTGCTGCGGCGCCTGGGATCTGGCCGAGGCCTCGGCCTGGCCCGTCGACGCCCTGTCCCTCGACCTCGCCCTGGCCGGTCCGGCCTGGCTCGAGGATCCCGTGGCGCTCCGCGGCCTGCGCGGGCGCGGGGGGCGCCTGGCCTTGGGGATCGTGCCGACGCGGATACCTTCGGCTTGGAATTCCAGGCGGGAAGTGGAAGAATGGCGGACCCGCTTCGCCGCCGCCCTGGGCGAGGGCGAGGCGCAGGCCCTGCTCGCGGAGGCCCTGCTGACGCCGGCCTGCGGGCTGGGCCTGCGGACAGTGGAGGAAGCGGATCGAGTATTCCGCCATTTACACGAGGTGAAGTTGGAGATGTCGCGACGATGAATACCAAACCCCACACGCATCGAGCCCAGCGCCTGATCGAGGCGCTGCAAAGCCGCGTCCTCGTCCTCGACGGCGCGATGGGCACCGCCCTGCAGCAAAAAAACTTGAGCGCCGCCGACTTCGGCGGCGCCGAGTACGAGGGCTGCAACGAATTCCTGGTCGTCACCCAGCCCGAGGCCATCCTCTCGGTCCACGAGGCCTACCTCGCGGCCGGCGCCGACATCGTCGAGACCGACACCTTCGGCGGCACCCCGCTGGTGCTGGCCGAATACGGGCTGCAGGACCGCGCCTACGAGATCAACCTCAAGGCCGCCCGACTCGCCCGCGAGGCCGCGGACAAATTTTCCACGCCCGATAAGCCGCGCTTCGTCGCCGGCTCGATGGGACCCACCACCAAGGCGATCAGCGTCACCGGCGGCGTCAGCTTCGAGGAGCTCATCGAGCACTTCGCCGCTCAGGCGAAGGCCCTTTACGACGGCGGCGTGGATTACTTTCTCCTCGAGACCTGCCAGGACACGCGCAACATCAAGGCGGGCATTTTGGGGATCCAGCGCGTGCTGGAGCAGGAAAAGGAGCAGATCCCCATCGCCGTCTCGATCACCATCGAACCGATGGGCACGATGCTGGCGGGGCAAGGCGTCGAGGCCCTGGCCGCCTCGCTCGAGCACGTCGATCTCCTCTACGTCGGCCTCAACTGCGCCACCGGACCGGAGTTCATGACCGACCACGTCCGCACCCTCGCCGGCATGGCCGGGACCCGCGTCGCCTGCGTGCCCAACGCGGGCCTGCCCGACGAGGAGGGGCGCTACCTCGAGACCCCCGAGATGATCGCCGCGGTTTTAAGGCGCTTCGGCGAGGCGGGTTGGGTGAACCTTTTGGGCGGCTGCTGCGGGACCCACGCGGGGCACATCGAGGCCTTGAGCCGATTGGCCCGCGAACTCAAGCCGCGCGCCGTTCCCGAGCGCCATGTCTCGACCTTAAGCGGCATCGACTACCTCGAAATCACCGACGACAAGCGGCCCCTCCTGGTCGGCGAGCGGACCAACGTCATCGGCTCGCGCAAGTTCAAGAACCTCATCATCGAGGAGAAATTCGAGGAGGCCGCCGAGATCGGCCGGGCCCAGGTCAAGCAGCTGGCGCAGATCGTCGACGTCTGCTTGGCCAACCCCGATCGCGACGAATTCGAGGACATGCGGCGCTTTTTGGAGGAGCTGATCAAGAAGGTCCGCGTGCCCCTGATGATCGATTCGACCGACGCGCGCGTCCTCGAGATGGCGCTGACCTACAGCCAGGGCAAGGCGATCATCAATTCGATCAACCTCGAGGACGGCGAGGAGCGCTTCGAGTCGGTGGTTCCGCTCGCCAAGAAATTCGGCGCCGCCCTGGTCGTGGGCGCCATCGACGAAGACAAGGTGCAGGGCATGGGGGTGAGCCGCGCGCGCAAGCTCGAGATCGCGCGCCGCTCCTACGACCTGCTGGTGGGCAAGTACGGCGTGAAGCCCGAGGATATCTATTTCGACCTGCTGGTCTTCCCGGTCGGCACCGGCGACGCGCAGTACAAGGGCTCGGCGGTCGAGACCATCGAGGGCATTCGCCTGGTGAAGGAGGCCTTTCCGCGGGTCAAGACCGTCCTGGGCGTCAGCAACGTCTCCTTCGGCCTTCCGCCCGCGGGCCGCGAGGTCTTGAACTCGGTGTACCTCTACCACTGCGTCAAGTCGGGCCTCGACTTGGCCATCGTCAACTCCGAGAAGCTGGAGCGTTACGCCTCGATCCCCGAGGAAGAAAAGAAGCTGGCCGAAGACCTGTTGTGGAACCGCGGAGCCGATCCCATCGCCGCCTTCGCCGCGCACTTCCGCGAGGCCTCCTCCCGCCTGGTGAAGCCGAAGGAGGAGCTGCCGCTGGAAGAGCGGCTGCCGCGCTACATCCTCGAGGGCAGCAAGGAAGGCCTGCGCGAGGACTTGGACGAGGCCCTGAAAAAGTACAAGCCGCTCGAGATCATCAACGGCCCGCTGATGCGCGGGATGGACGAGGTCGGACGCCTCTTCAACAACAACGAGCTGATCGTGGCCGAGGTCCTGCAAAGCGCCGAGGCGATGAAAGCGGCGGTCGGCCACCTCGAGCCTTTCATGGAAAAGGCCGACAGCGGCGGTCGCGGCAAGGTCATCCTGGCGACGGTGAAGGGCGACGTCCACGACATCGGGAAGAACCTGGTCGACATCATCCTCAGCAACAACGGCTTCCATGTCGTCAACCTGGGCATCAAGATCCCGCCCGAGCAGCTGATCGCGGCGATCCACGAGCACAAGCCCGACATCGTCGGGCTCTCGGGCCTGCTGGTGAAGTCCGCCGAGCAGATGGTGATCACCGCCGAGGACTTGAGCAAGGCCGGGATCCAGACGCCCGTCCTGGTCGGGGGCGCCGCGCTTTCCGAAAAATTCACCGACAACAAGATCGCCCGCGCCTATGAGGGCTTCGTCGCCTACGCCAACGACGCGATGAACGGCCTGGAACTCGCCAAGCGCATCCGCGATCCGCACGCCTTCAGCGAGCTCAAGCGGCAGCTCGAGGAGCGGCGGCATTCCGCCAAGCAGGAGACCTATGTCAAGGTGAGCGTCGCCCCGGCGGGCGAGACGCGATCCGCGGCGGTCCAGGTGTTGCAAGATTTCCCCCGGCCGCCCGACCTCGAGCGGCACGTCCTGAAGAACACGCCGGTCGACCAGCTTTGGGATTACGTCAATCCCCTGATGCTCTACGGCCGGCACCTCGGGCTGAAGGGCGGACTGGTCAAGATGCTCGAGGCGGGGGATCTGAAGGCCCTGCGCGCGGCCGAGGGCGGGGAGAAGGCGCTGGAGGTCCACGAGACGGTCGAGGCCTTGAAGGCGGAGTGCCGGGCCCTGCTGAAGCCGAGGGCGGTCTTCCAGTTTTTCCGCGCGGCAAGCGAGGGAAATCGGGTTTTTCTCTACGACGCCGCCGGACAAGAGCTGGCCTCGATCGACTTTCCGCGCCAGGCCAAGCCCGAGGGCCTTTGTCTGGCCGACTACGTGGCCCCGCGCGCCGCGGGACAAGCCGCCTTGGACCATCTTGCGATGTTCGTCGTGGGCGTGGGCGAGGGGGTGCGCGAGCTCGGCGAGCGGTGGAAGGCCGAGGGGAAATACCTGAAGAGCCACGCCTTCCAGGCCCTGGCCCTCGAGACGGCGGAGGGCTTCGCCGAGTTTCTCCACGCGCGGCTGCGCGCGATGTGGGGTTTTTCCGATTCCCTCGATATGACCATGATGCAGCGTTTTCAGGCCAAATACCGCGGCAAGCGCTATTCTTTCGGCTATCCGGCCTGCCCCAACCTCGAGGATCAAAAGACCTTGTTCGAGCTGCTCAAGCCCGAGGAGATCGGCGTCCAGCTGACCGAGGGCTTCATGATGGAGCCCGAGGCCTCGGTGTCCGCGCTGGTCTTCCATCATCCGCAGGCGGTCTATTTCGGCGTCGGCGACTCCGCCTAAAGAAAAGGCCGGCCCGTTTCCGGACCGGCCCTGTCTTTTGCCAGGAGGGAGGAGAAATCCGTCAGTAGACGCAGGCGATTTCGGAGGCGTCCACGATGCGGTTGCGGTTGTAATCGCAGCGCCGTTCCTTCCAGGTGTTCACGTAGCGGTGGTTCATCGCGTAGCGCTCGCGCCAGCCGATATAGCCGTTGCGGTTGAGGTCATACTTGGCCTCGATCGGCGTGTTGACGCGCTTGTCGTGATAACGATGGTAGGAGTGTTTGTGTTTGTGGTGGAACCGGGAGCAGGCCTGGGATTCGGCCGCTGTGAAGAGGGCGACGCCGCCCACGGCCAAGGCGAGGGCGAAGAGCCATTTCGATTTTTTCAGCATGATCGTCTCCTTATTTCAGGTCGTTGCGAGGAGGGAGAAATTCGGCGCCGTCTCCTTCGTGAAAATAGACTTTGGGCCCGGCTTGGAGTTAAAGAATAATTCCCGACAGGGACGGATCGGCCCCAAAGCTTCGTTCCAAACGCGTTTCTAAGTCTCTGAAATCGAAAGAGATAGGGAGTCCCCATGAAAGTCAAAGCTGCGGTCGCTTGGCAGCCGAAGGCGCCTCTCTCCCTCGAGGAAGTCGAGCTGGCCGATCCCCGGCCCGGCGAGGTCTTGGTGAAGCTGGCCGCCACCGGCGTTTGCCATACCGACGCCTATACGCTTTCGGGAGCGGACCCCGAAGGCGTCTTTCCGGCGATTTTGGGACACGAGGGAGGGGGCGTCGTCGCGGAGGTGGGGGAGGGCGTGAGCTCCCTGCGCGCGGGGGACCACGTCATCCCGCTTTATACGCCCGAATGCCGGCAATGCAAATTTTGCCTCTCGGGCAAGACCAATCTTTGCCAGAAGATCCGCGCCACGCAGGGCAGGGGCCTGATGCCCGACGGCACGACGCGTTTTTCCAAGGGCGGCAAGCCCATCCATCACTACATGGGCACCTCCACCTTCGCCGAATACACCGTCGTGCCCGAGATCGCCCTGGCCAAAATCGATCCCGCCGCGCCGCTCGAAAAAGCCTGCCTGCTCGGCTGCGGGGTCACCACCGGCATCGGGGCGGTGCTGAACACCGCCAAGGTCGAGGCGGGCGCGTCGGTCGCCGTCTTCGGCGTCGGGGCCATCGGCCTGGCCGTCATTCAAGGGGCGCGCATGGCGAGGGCGGGCCGGGTGATCGCCGTCGATATCAACGACGAAAAATTCCGGCTCGCGGCCAAGTTCGGCGCCACCGATTTCCTGAACCCCAAGTCCCTCGACCGGCCGATCGAGCAGGCGGTCGTCGAGTTGACGGACGGGGGCGTGGACTATTCTTTCGAATGCGTCGGCAACGTCCAGTTGATGCGCGCTGCCTTGGAGTGCTGCCACAAGGGTTGGGGCCAGTCGATCATCATCGGCGTCGCCGGGGCCGGCGAGGAGATCCGCACCCGTCCCTTCATGCTCGTGACCGGAAGGGTATGGAAAGGCAGCGCCTTCGGCGGCGTCCGGGGGCGCAGCGAGTTGCCGGGCTTCGTCGAAAAATACCTTCGCGGCGAGATCCCGCTGGACGACTTCGTCACCCACGAGCTGCCGCTCGAGGAGATCAATCGCGCCTTCGACCTGATGCGCGAAGGCAAGAGCATCCGGACGGTGATCCGGTACTGACGGGCCGACGATGAAGACGCTCAAATCCCACCGGACCTTCGAGGGCCGGACGAAATTTCTCGAGCACGACTCCGCGGCGACCGGGACGAAGATGCGATTCGGCGTCTTCGAGCCCAAGGGCGAGCCGCGCGGCGCCTTGCTGTGGCTCTCCGGACTCACTTGCACCGAGGAGAATTTTTTGACCAAGGCCGGCGCGCAGCGCGGCGCCGCCGCCGAACGGCTGTTGCTGGTCTGCCCCGACACCTCGCCGCGGGGACTCGACTTGCCGGGAGAGCGCGACTCCTTCGATTTCGGGGTCGGCGCGGGCTTTTACGTCGACGCGACGGAGCCGGGCTATCGCGAGCATTACCGCATGCGCACCTACGTGGCGGACGAGCTCTACGATTGGGTGACGAGGGAATATTCCCTGGAGGGACGGGTCGGGATTTTCGGCCATTCGATGGGCGGCCACGGCGCCTTGACCTTGGGCCTCCGCCAACCGGAGAAATTTCGCTCGATCTCGGCCTTCGCGCCGATCGCACATCCTTCGGCCGGTCCTTGGGGACGCAAGGCCCTCTCGGGCTATTTGGGCGCGGATCCGGCCGCCTGGCGGGCTTACGACGCCTGCGAGTTGCTGCGCGCCGGCGCGCGGCATCCCCGCCCGATCCGGGTGGACCAAGGCGCCGCCGACGAATATCTCGAGACGCAGCTGCAGCCCGAGGCGCTGCGCGCGGCCTGTGCGGCGACGGGACAGGCCCTGGACTTGCGCTACCGGGAGGGTTACGATCACAGCTATTATTTCATCGCCACTTTCATCGACGAGCACCTGGGCTTCCACGCCGCCGCCCTGCCGAGTTGAGCGCGGGGCGTTTATCCGCGCGGCCGCCCGGGGTATCCTGGAGACGTATGGCCCTCCATAAAGTACTCTTCAAAATACTCCTCCTCGGTCTTGTCCTGTGGCCCCCGCGCCTGGCCGCCCAGGAGGCGGACGCGCGATTCGCCGCCGACGCCGCGAGGGATTTCATGACCGGCTATTACCTGAAGGACGAGGCGGCCCTGCGGCGGGCGCTTCCCGAAGGCGCCGATGTCCGGGCCTTGCTCGAGCATCCGGATCTGCCGGCCGAGCGTCGAACCGCCTTTCGCGTCGAGATCGAAGAGCTCAAGCTGGGCAAGACCTATCCCTCCGCCCTCGCCGACCCGAAGCGGGCCATCGTCACCTTCAAGTTGGGCGAGACGCCCTGGCTGCTCCCGATGGTGCGGCAGGCGGAGGCCTGGAAGGTCGATCCGCGCTACGCCCTCGCGGCCCGCTCGGGCTTCACGGATCAGGACCCGCGCGGCGTCATTCGGCGCTTCGCGGCCGGTCTCTTCGCCCGCGACAAGAAGGCCCTGGCTTCGGTCGTCCTGCTGCGCACCGAGAAAGAACTCGACGCCATGCTCAAGGAGAACAAGCTGGGCTACGACGACCGCCAACGGCTCCGGGAATTGGCCGACTTGATGCCGATGGCGCCGACGGAGACCGGCGAGGAGGTGCTCTTCCCCAACGGCGAGGCGCGGACGGTCTTGAACGACGAGAGCGAGCGGACCTTCCTGGCGCTGATCGGCTTCTGCGAGCTGCCCTTCCGGGTGAAGAACATCGACGGCCTGTGGAAGGTGGTGCCGCAGCCTTACGCGGCGAGCCTCAAGGAGGCGGGGATGGCGCGATGAGCCTCACCGGCTTCCTGAAGGCCGCGCAGGATTGGCCCCTCCATCCGCTCTTCGAGATCGCCGCCTACGTGCTCGCCTACCGCTATTACCTGCGCCTGCGGGGACGAAGCCGCGACACCTTTTCCTCGGAACAAAGGCTTTGGATCCTGGTCGGCGCGGCGGGCGGGGCCTTGATCTTCTCCAGGTTCTTGGCCGTCTTGGAAAACCCGGGCTTCTTTTCCGACCCCGGATGGCGGGCCTGGGCCCTGCTGTCGAACAAGACCATCGTCGGTGGGCTGCTGGGCGGCCTCCTCGGCGTCGAGTTGGTGAAAAAAATTTTGGGACTCAAGGCCTCTTCGGGGGACCTGATGGCCTATCCGCTGCTGTTGGGGATGATCTTAGGCCGCATCGGTTGTTTTTTTGCGGGCCTGCACGACGCCACTTACGGGGCGCCCACCGATTTGCCCTGGGGCGTCGATTGGGGAGACGGGATTCATCGCCACCCCTCCAACCTCTACGAGATCCTCTTCCTGGCCGCCTTGTGGCTGGGCCTGCGGGGCCTCGAGGGCCGGCGCGCCCTGGCGGACGGGATGCGCTTCAAGCTCTTCATGGTCGCTTATCTGGGGTTCCGCTTCGCCGCGGAGTTCCTCAAGCCGATCCATCCCCTGGCCTTCGGACTCTCCGCGATACAGCTGGCCTGCATCGCGGGGCTGCTGTATTATGCCCCGACCTTGCTGCGGCCCGAACGATGGTTCGTCGTTCCGTCCGGGGAGGCCGGCTGATACCTATGGCGTCGCGCGATTACATTTTTTACGACTTCACCTTGAGCCTTTGCGACGTCTGCCTCGAGCGGGTCGAGGCCAAGGTGATCTTCCAGGACGAAAAGGTCTGGATGACCAAGCGCTGCTCCGCCCACGGCGCGCGGCGCGACCTGATCGCCACCGACATCGAATACTACAAGAAATGCCGCGATTTTCTGAAGCCCGGCGACCTGCCCCGGCGCTTCAACACGCCCACACTCTACGGGTGTCCCTACGATTGCGGGCTCTGTCCGGACCACGAGCAGCACTCCTGCCTCACCCTGCTCGAGGTCACCGACCGCTGCAATTTGAGCTGCCCCACCTGTTACACCGAATCGGGTCCGAGCGCGGGGCGCCATCGCGACTTGGACGAGATCGACCGCATGCTGGACGCCGTCGTGGCCAACGAGGGTCGCCCCGACATCGTGCAGATCAGCGGCGGCGAGCCGACCGTTCATCCGCGTTTCTTCGAGATCCTCGATCTGGCCAAGACGAAGCCCATCCGGCACCTGATGGTCAACACCAACGGCGTGCGGATCGCGCAGGAGAGCGACTTCGCGCGGCGGCTGGCGGGCTACGCGCCGAATTTCGAGATCTATCTTCAGTTCGACTCCTTCGAGGACGCGGCCCTGCAAAGGCTGCGCGGCGCGCCCTTGGCCGAGATCCGGCGCCGGGCCCTGGAGCGCTTGAACGAGGCGGGCCTCTCGACGACCTTGGTGGTGACCCTCGCCAAGGGGCTCAACGACGGCGAGATCGGCAAGATCCTCGATTTCGCCGTCCGGCAGCCCTGCGTCCGCGGGGTCACCTTCCAGCCCACTCAGGTCGCCGGGCGCGTCGAGGGCTTCGACCCCGCGCTCCACCGCCTGACCCTGACCGAGGTGCGGAGCGCGATCTTGGAGCAGAGCGCGCTTTTCGCCCCCGCCGACCTGATTCCGGTGCCGTGCAACCCGGACGCCCTTTGCATGGGCTATGCCTTGAAGGTGAACGGCGAGGCGATTCCCCTGACCCGTTACATCGACCCCGACGACTTGTTGAAGGGCGAGGGCAACACCATCGTCTACGAGCGGGATGCCGCGCTGAAAGAGAAGATTATCCGGCTGTTCAGCACCTCGCAGAGCGCCGAGACGGCCAGCCTCGAGCTTCAGTCCTTGCTCTGTTGCCTGCCGAAGGTAGCGGTGCCCAAGGAGATCGGTTACGAGAACGTCTTCCGCGTCATCATCATGCAGTTCCTGGATGCCCACAATTTCGACGTGCGCAGCGTGAAGCGATCCTGCGTCCACATCGTCGACGGCCGGGGGAGGCTCATCCCCTTCGACACCATGAACCTGCTCTACCGGCCGGGCCTGGAAGGGCGGCTCGAGGCCCTGCGAAAGGGGCGCGCGACGGGATGAAGCCGGTGAATAAAATCCTCTTGTTCAATTTATGCCTGAGCTTGGGCTTGGGAGTGCTTTGCTTCGCCGCGCTTCGCGCCTTGCCGAAGGTCCTGGACTTGGGGGTCTACCTGCTGGTCTTCGACCTCGGCTTCATCTTTCTTCAAATTCTGACCTGTTGGGTCCTGTCCCTGGTGTTTTTCGCCAAGGGCGACGCGGGGAAGGGCTTGGGTTTTCTCTTGAGCGGGATCGTGGTGGGCGTGGTGGGCTTCGGCACCTGCTCGGCGCTCTTGATGGGAAATGGCATCTAATCCGTGCGCCGTTCTCCGGATTGACCTTAAATTAAATCTTCGCTAGGTGGCGGCATGCTCCGGCGGCTCGGGCTCATCCTTGTCAATGCGCTCTTTTGGGGATTCTTCGTCGTCACCTCGGTAATACTGGTGGTGGGCGCCCTCTTCCTGAGGGTCCTTACCAAGCCCTTCGACCCCAATTTGCGGGCGCTGCAGCAGTACAGCTGCTTTTGGTCCAGCCTCTACCTCTGGTTCAATCCCTTCTGGTCGCTGGAGAAGCGCGGCCTCGCGGGCGTCGACCGCCGCAAGGCCTATGTGATCGTCGCCAACCACCAGTCGATGGCGGACATCCTCTGCGTCTTCAACACCTACCTCCACTTCAAGTGGGTGGCGAAGAAATCCCTCTTCAAGGTGCCCCTGCTCGGCTGGAACATGGGCTTTAACGGCTACGTCCCCATCGACCGCGGCAACCCGGAGAGCCGGGAAAAGTGCCTGCGGCGCTGCCGCGAGTGGTTGGACAAGGGCTCCTCGGTGTTTTTCTTCCCGGAGGGGAGCCGATCCCACGATGGCAAGCTCCGCCCTTTCAAGATCGGCGCCTTCCGCCTCGCCGTCGAATCCGGTTACGACGTCCTCCCCATCGTGATCCGGAATTCGCTGCACGCCATCCCCAAGCACTCGCGCCTGCTCAGCGGCAAATCCCGGATGGAGCTGGAGGTCCTGCCCCCCATCTCCGTGACGCCCTACCAAGGGCAGGGACTCGAGGCGGGGGCCGAGGCCCTGCGCCGGGAGGCCGAAGTCCGCATCGCCGCAAGGCTGGATGAAAATTGTCCACAGGTCCCCGCCAAAACCGGTTCCGAACAGGCTGTAATTTAAAGAACTTTTTAAGTGCCTCTCTTTTGGGCTTATGCTACAAAGGCCCCACACCTCATCCAGAAAGGGAGGATTATGACCCCAGAACAAGCACAGATGCAGATGCAAATGGAACAGGTCATGGGAAGCGGCGTCGGAATCGGTATCCTCGTCGGCTACCTGGTGGCCTACATCTTTTTCGCGTTCTGTCTGGCGAAGATCGGAGAGAAGCTCGGCGTGTCCTTCGGGAAGGGATTCCTCATGTCCCTGATCCCGATCGTCAACATCGTGTTCATCCTCCAGCTCGCCCAGAAGCCCATCTGGTGGATCATCCTGCTCATCATCCCGATCGTCAATTT